>VBMC01000050.1 GCA_005879015.1 Methanobacteriota archaeon | reverse complement strand
CTTCGTCCGCGTGACCTGCCAGAGGCCCGCGGCGAGAAGAATCCCGGCCGAGAGAAAAAGGGCCGGGCCCATGAGCGTGGAACCGATTAAGCCGAGGGCCATCAGACCCAAGAGGGCCGCGACTCCGAAGAATCCCCAGACGACGAAGTACGGAAACAGGAATGCAATGGTCCCGAGAACATCTGCGGGTTTCGTAGGCCGGCCGTCCTCGAGTCGCGTGATGCCGTAATAGGCGAGGGCCATCGGCAACGCGGACGGCAGCATCATCGCGACCATCATCACGACGATCAGTGCGAAGAACAGGGCGAGGTCGGTCGCGCGAACCGCAAAAGGAGCATTGAGCATCATCGTGAGATTCGACGATGCCCATGTGACGTACCAAGCGATCGACACGATTAGGCCGACCGCGGCGGCCACCGGAATCGTGAGGCGCCGTAGCAGGTCGGGAACCGCGGGAGACACCGCCTCGGCCACGGCGCGCGGTATTGGGCGTGCGGATAAGAATTCACGTTTCCGTTCCGATCCCGACTCGGCAGCGGAAGAAAATACATTAAATAAGCCTCTGCGGATGCGGGACTTCGGCGAGGGGAGAGGTCGTGGCCACTAAATGGGGTTTTGAGACGGAATACATCCAGAGCTGCAATTGCACGTACGGCTGTCCGTGTAATTTCAACGGATATCCGGACAAGGGGCACTGCGAAGCGTTTGTCGGATACAAGATCCGCAACGGGAAGTTCGGGGACACGAAGCTCGACGGCGTGAAGTTCGCCCTCGCGTTTTGGTGGCCGAAGGCCATCCACGAGGGAGGAGGAACCGCCCGGCTCTACGTGGATCCAGCGGCGACGGACGCGCAGGTGCACGCCTTGGAGGAAATCGCGAGCGGGAAGCACGGCGGTGGAGTGTGGGAGATTTTCCCGAAGACCTTCGCGAAGGCCTTCCCAACGAAGCGCGCGAGGATCGATTGGAAGTACGGGGAATACGTCGCCTCCTTCAAAGTCGACGGCGTCGGCGAGGTCCAGAGCGATTACATCGAGAACCCGGTGACCGGGGAGAAGTTCGTGGGGGAGGTCGTGCTCCCAACGGGAATCAACTTCCGGCGGTCCGTCGTGTCACGCATCAAGAAGTTGGTCTTGCACGACGCGGATTTCCAGTTCGACCACAAGAACACGGCCGGATTCACGACCGTGATCAAATTCACGGAGAAGGGGCCCGCCTGAGTCGACTGAAAGTGGCGGGCTCGCGCGATGCCGCGGTGTCGGCGTGAACACACGTGAACCGCTACCCTTGAAATGCATCCTGTTGGGTGGGTGCGGCCGCACGCCCGTGCCGGTGGACTACGTGAGACACAAGTTGATCGACGGCCTTGTCGGCTTCCTGCTAGGAGTGGCGTTCATGCTGGCGATGATTCAGATCTGGGGACTGACCTGGGTGCGCTTCCTCGCCCCCAGTTGGAAACCCGGAATCTAGACGACCCTCCGCGGAGGAGCCGGCGGAACGCAAGACTCGGAATCCGGCCACGCCAGGTCATCATCGGTCGCGTCGCTTCAGCACATCGTGGGCGCCTTCGACGATCTTCTCCGCGGTCAGCCCGTACTTGTGGAGAAGTTCCTCCGCCTCACCGCTCTCGCCGAAGACGTCCTGGACCCCGACCATCGCGATCGGAACAGGATGGTTCGCGGCGATCGCCGAGGCCACGGCCGCTCCGATCCCGTGGACGACCGTGTGTTCCTCGGCGGTGACGATCCCTCCCGTCTCCCGGGCCGCCCGGTCGATCGTCGCCAGGTCGAGGGGCTTCACGGTCGAGAGATTGATCACCCGCGCCGAGATCCGCTCCTTCTCCAACGTTGCCGCAGCCTCGAGGCATCGTGCGACCATGATGCCGCAGCCGATCAGGGTCACATCGAAACCGTCGCGGAGGACGCGGGCCATGCCGATGGTGAAGCCGTCCCCGGCCGCGGTGACGGTCGGCACGTTCGTGCGGGAGAAGCGACAGTACACGGGGCCCTTCATCGCGCCGGCGGCGTCCACGCACTTTGCCGTCTCCGGTCCGTCCGCGGGCACGAGGACCGTCATCCTCGGGATCCCGCGCATGAGGGCGATGTCCTCGTTGATTTGGTGGGTGGCCCCGTCGGGCCCGACGGTCAGGCCCGCGTGCGAGCAGAAGATCTTCACGTTCAGGTTCGTATAGGCGACGTTCTGCCGGATCACGTTGTACGTGTGCGCGGACCCGAACACGCTGTACGTCGCCGCAAAGGGGATCTTGCCCGCGGCAGCGAGTCCCGCCGCGACGCTGATCATGTTTGGCTCCGCGATCCCGAGTTGAAACAGGCGGTCTGGGAACGCCTTGGCGAATTCGATCGTTTTGATCGACTCCGTGGTGTCGGCGCCGACGACGACCACGTTCGGATTGCGACGGCCGAGGTCGATGAGGGCCTTTGCGAAGTACGACCGCTGGCTCTCCTGCTTCCACGGGGGCGCGGTCAGAACGCCGCCTCCATCGCCTCGAGCTCCGCGAGGGCGAGCTTCAACTCGTCATCGCTCGTCGCGGCGCCGTGGTACTTGATCTTGTTCTCCATGAACGAGACGCCCTTCCCCTTCACGGTCCGCGCGATCACGGCCGTCGGACGGCCCCGCGTGCGGTGGGCCTCTTCGATCGCGGCGAGGATCTGGCGGAAGTCGTGGCCGTCAATCGTGAGGACGTGCCAGTTGAACGCCTCCCACTTTTCGGCGAGGGGCTCGAGCGGCATGATGTCCTCCGTGCGGCCCTCCTGCTGGATCCCGTTCCGGTCGATGAACGCGGTGAGGCTGTCCAAACCGTACTTCGACGCCGCCATGGCGGCCTCCCATGTCTGCCCGACGTCCTGCTCGCCGTCGCCGAGGACGCAGTAGGTCCGCCAGGCCTTGTGGTCCATCCGGGACGCCAGGGCGAGGCCGACGGAGAAGGAGAGGCCCTGTCCCTCCGCCCCCGCGGCGTTCTCGACGCCGGGCGTCGTGCCGAGCTCCGGATGCCCCTGGAGGCGGCTGTTCAGCTTGCGGAACGTCATGAGCTCCTCGACCGGGAAGAACCCGCGCTCCGCGAGGGCCGCGTACCAGACCGGGCACGCGTGGCCCTTGCTCAGGACAAACCGGTCGCGATCGGGCCAGGTCGGATTGGACGGATCGACGCGCAGGACGTGGAAGTACAGGGCCGTGACGATGTCGCATGCGCTCATCGAGCCGCCGGGATGACCGCTTTGCGCGTTGTGCGTCATTCGGATAATGTGCTTGCGGAGGGTGACGGCCTTCTTCTTGAGACCCGCGATGAGCTGCTCCGAGACCTCGACCACGGACCGCCTCGCCCCCCGCTCCCGCCCGGGAGCGGTCCCGAGAGGGCATGCGGGTTTTAAGGACTTCGCTCGCGGCGCAGCCGTCGCAGGAGGCGAAACGCGTTTCCGAACAGGAGAGCGACGACGAAGGTGATCACGACGAGCCGAGCCGAAACGTCGCCGATCCATGATTGAAGAGTGAAAAAGAGAAAGGCGAGGAAAATCGAGAGCATCGTGACGAGAGGGAGAGTGAGGATGAGAAGCGGTTCGTAGAGCCATCGGTTAAACCGGGCATGCGAATGGGGGAGCGGTTTGGAATCTACCGCCATGAAACCGCATCCCCTTGTGGGTGGGATGAATGTGACGGTGGTCAGGCCTCTCGGATCAGCCGCGGGACGCCTCCATCGCGGTTCCCTTCAGACTGATTTTCAAACAAGTGTTTCATGTCCGTCTAATAACGCCCAAATATCCCACGTCGGCATGCGGACCGAGCAGCGAGGCAGATTGGGATGCAACGAAAGTTTCTTGCGGTCCTCGTGGCGGCCCTCGTCGCCGCGGTCGCGATCGCGTCCGTGGCCTTCGCCCCCGAGGTCCTTCGAAACCTATCCAATCCCGGATCGAATGCGAATCGGCCCGGGACGGGGACGGGACCGCAACCGACCGCCGTCGATGTGCCGACCTGGGCCCCAGGCGACTCGTGGACGTATGACGTGAACGCCTCCTCGGGCGGCTTGCAGCCCGATGGGCCTGCCGCCTCGGGCCACCTCACGCGGACGGTCGTCTCGGCGAGAGGCTCGCAGTACAACGTGAGCCTCGATGGCTCGTTCCGCGTCCACTGGATGATCGATCCGACGCCCCTGGCAGACGCCAGCGGCGAACCCGCGATGACGATGGCCCGCTCCATGCTCGAGAATGCGACCGTTGGCGGGTACTCGTGGTATCGCGCTTCAGACCTCGCCCTCCAGAAAGAGGTCCGGACCGTCGCGGTCGGCGGCTCTTCGACGACCGCCGCGGGCGTCTACGACGCCTCCTACTCGGCGACGATCGAGACCACGTTCGACCCCGCGCTCAACGTCTGGTCCTTCCCCCTCCAGGCGAACGAGAGCTGGAATGCGACTAGCACCGCGACGGTCCACGGCTGGATCCAATGGCAGCTCTCCGGTCCGAACGCGACCTGGAAGGCAGCATCGAACTTCACGTACACGGAACCGGTCCGGCTGTTCCTGATGAGCGGTGAGGTCGTGGACGTCTCGACCCCGGCCGGCACGTTCTCAGCGATCCCCGTGAGCATGGGCCGCCCCGAGCTGGATGTGACGCATGCGGGCATCGCAACGGATCTGGGCGACCATGCAATGGGGCTTGACCACGAAGTCCCCGTGGAACGGAACCACGCGATGCAGGCCTGGTTCAGCGGGGCCGCGAAGAACGTGGTGAAGGCGCAGCTGTTCGCGGCGGGCGTGCGGCTGAACCTCGTCCTGAGTTCCTACCATCTGGGCTGAGTCGGGATCGACCGAGCTCTGGATGAATCGTTCACGCGGGATCGAAGGAACCCTTATTCGACCGACGTCCCTTGGCCGGCTCAATGCCCATTAAGATCGCGCCGTCGATCCTGTCCGCGCGGTTCGACCGGCTCGGCGAACAGGTGAAGGAAGCCGCGGACGCGGGCGCCGACCTGCTCCACATCGACGTGATGGATGGGCACTTCGTGCCGAACCTCACGATGGGGCCCGCCGTCGTCGCGTCGATTCGGCCCCTGACGAAGGTCCCCTTCGATGCGCATCTGATGGTCACCCACCCTCAGCATTTCGTGACGGCCTCGTGCTGAACCCCGCCACGCCCTTCAAAGAGGCCGCGCCGCACCTCGAGCACGTCGAGCTCCTCCTCGTGATGACGGTGCAGCCGGGCTTCGCGGGCCAGGCCTTCCGCTCCGACGTCGTCCCGAAGATCCGCGAGGCGCGCACGTACCTGGCCAAGGAGGACCTGGACGTCGAACTCCAGGTCGATGGCGGCATCAAGATCGATACCGCCCCGATCGTGGCCGAGGCCGGGGCGGACATCCTCGTGTCCGGATCCGGGATCTTTCCGGACCACGTGGCAGCGAACCTGAAGAAACTTCGCGAGGTCGCCGAGAGGGCGGCCCACCGCCGTTCGTGAACATGTTTACGGCGCTCTCAGACCTCCGGCCCACGCCCGTGGCATCGAATACTTTCACTCATCCCTCCAGGAAAGGCTATCATATAGCTTATACATATAGAAATACATGTCTCCCACCGACACGAGTCCGTGCCTCGTGCTGCTGTCCTACGACGTGACGAAGGCGAATCGCTCCGCCGCTTCCCGCGTGGCCCATCTCATCTACGGGCGGGCCGATGTCCGGGTGAGCGAGACTCGCCCATTCATCCAACGGGCGGGCGTGGTCTGGATCGGTCAGTCCGTCTTCGTCGTGCCGGAACCGGATGCCCGCGAGCTGGCCGAGAAGCTCCGGGGCCTCGGGGCCATCGTCACGATGGCGCCCATCGCGGTCGATGCGATCCGATTCGAGGCATTCCGGCGGCGCGCCCTCGGGCGCCGCCCCGCGTAAGCATGTTGACGCGACCCGCTCGGAGGGTGGCCATTCGCGTCGCAAACCTTTAGGCCCGGCAGGCTTTCGAGCCCCTCATGGGCCGCATCGGCACCGCGATCGGACTGTTCATCCCCGTCGTCCTGCTGGCGGTCAACGCCGGCCTCGGGTACGGCGGGATCCTGGTCACCGTCGTCCTCCTGGTCTGGATTGCGACCGGCATCCTGTTGACGCCGACCCCGGACGAGGAGCGCTAGCCCTTTTCGTACAGCGAATCGCCGGCGACGGACAGCTCGACCCATTCGTCGATCGACCGGACGTCCTCGAGGAGGACATTCACCATCTCGCCCTGCTCGTCCTCCACGATGAACGAATCCAGGACGTCGTCCGCCTCGTTCGTGTCCCGCACGACCCCGACGAACTCGCCGTCCGAATCGACGACGTTCAGGCCCGTGAAAATCTGCGCGACCGGGCCGGAGAGGGTGATTCGGTCGGCGACCCCGCTCACGTACCGTCGGCCGAGGCGCATCCGGCCCCCCGACCCTTCGCCGAGTACGAGGACGTTCGTCTCCTCGCCCGAGACGTATCCGACCTCGATGCCTTCCGGGTCGACGACCGTCATCCCGACGAGCGAATGACCCCGCCGCGCCCCCGCCAACTCGATACACCCGCGGATCCCGGTGAGGCGATCCGGACGGGCGCTGCGAACGCGAGGCGCGTACTGAAGCTTTTCGGGCAACGGCCCGCGACGCGTCCGGGCCATATAGTTATCAGGCAGGATACCGAAGACGCGTGGTTTATACCCGCTGAGCCGACATTTGACGACGTCGTTTCCCTCCCTGTCGGAGGGCATCCTCTCGGTTGGAGCCCATGGCCCGCTGCCCCCTGTGCGAATCGGACGTCCCGGACGGCCGGACGGACTGCGATGCGTGCGGCCAGCCGTTCGCCAAGCCGCCGACGACCCGGGTGGCGCCGGACGCGGTCCGGAAGGCGATCGAAAGCGCCCGCAAAGACCTCGCCGCGTCGCCCCGGGACCCTGTGGACGTCGCCTTCCCGCGCGGCCTCCTGGAACGGGCGGAACAGACGGAGGCCGCCGGAGACCTCGGACGGGCCCTGGACCTGGCCCGAGCCTCCCGGCGGGCCCTCGACATCATCCGTCGGGAGAGCCGCGTCGCGGACGCCCTGAAGTACGCGGACGCGGTCCTCGAGGATGCGAAGCAGGCGGGCATCGAGACCCTGGCGTTCCAACGGAACATCGAACAGGCCCGGGCCCTGGCCGCGCGAGGCGACCACGGGACCGCGGAACGCCTCCTCCGGCGGGTGTCCGTGCGGACCCTCGACCAGCGCCGGGAGCGGATCCTCGCGGCGAGCGTGGACAAGGCGGAATCCCGCGTCCGGTACGCCCTGGAAGGGGGCGGGAACGTCGGAGATGCCGCGGCGTTGCTTGCGGACGCCCGCAAGGCCCTCGCCCTCAAGGAGTACAACAAGGTCCGGTCCCTGTCCGCCAAGGCGATCGAGAAGGCGGACTCCCAGCGCAAGTATGCCAGGGCCGAGACGATCCTCGAGCGGGCGAGCGCCGACGTGGAAGCGTCCCGGCGGGACGGCGTCAACATCACGGAAGCGCGGAAGCTCCTCACACAGGCGCAGGACGCCCTCCGGAAGGGCGTGTACGCGGACATCCCGCTCCTCGCCCAGAAGGCCCGGAACAGCCTCCGCGAGGCGCGCGCCCACGCGGCCGCGGAGGTCGCCCTGCGCGCCTCCGACCGGGAGGCGGCCCGGGAGAAACGGAAGGGGGCCGACGTGGGCCGCGCGGATACGATCCTGGCCCAGGGGGCCGAGGCCCTCGAGGCGAAGGAGTACGCGAAGGTCCGAGGCTTCGCGAAGGACGCCCACGACGCGGTCCGGGAGGCGTCCCTCTTGAAGACCGTCCGGGAGGCGTTCGCGAGCCTCCAGCTCGACGCGGCGGACATCCGCACGATGGGCGCCGAGGTGACGAACTTCGAAGGGATGCTCGTCGAGCTCGGCAAGGCGATCGAAGGGAACGACCTTCCGACGGCGAGGCGGCTCGTGTCGCAGGCCCGGCACCGGGCGGAGTCGACGCGGGAGACCCACTTCCGCACGATCATGGAGAGGTCGTTGCAGATCATCCTGGCGAACGCGACCCGCGGCCTGGACCCGGTCGTCGCGCGCCAGCTCCTCCGGGAAGTCGACGACGCGATGACGTTGGGCAAGGCCGTCGACATGCAGGCCCTCATCGACCAGCGGATGGAGGACCAGGACGCCCAGACGGAGGGCAAGCTGAACGAACGGGTCCTCCGGGCCCGGGACGACATTGTCGCCCTCCGTCAAGCGGGCCAGACGGACACGGTCGCGCTCGAGGGGAAGCTCGCCGACGCTGCGATCGCGATGCAGGAAGGCCGATACCTCCAGTCCGACGCGCTCCTGGACAGCATCGAGCATGACATCTCCGCGACCCGCGAGTCGCTCCGGAGCACGGCCGCCGAGGTCCTCGGACAGGCCCGCGGCGAAGTCGCCCGCGCGCGAGCGGACGGCATTCCGGTCGACGCCGCGGACCAGATGCTCAAGGACGCCGAGACCTCGTATTCCGAGGCCCGCTACGGCGACACGATCTACGCGGGGAAGGCGTGCATCTCCGAGGTCGAGGAGCTGGCCCAGGCGAACGCGGACTCGAGGCGACAGTCCGTCAGGGAGGAGACGCGGATCAAGCTCGAACGGATGGAAGGGATCCATCGCCGTATGGAAGTCGTGCGCTCGGAAATCACGGATCTGGTCGCCCAAAACCTCGACCTGGCTCGGGCGGCGACCACCCTGTCGGCGGCCGAACAGGCGATCGAACGCGGCTCCCTGGACGAGGCGGACCATCTCGTCGCTTCGGCGGAGGGCATCGTGGAAGGTGTGAAGGTCACGTTGAACGGCCAGGCGACGGACGCCCTCCAGCGGACACGGAAGGCGGTCGAGGTCGCCCATGGGGAAGGGATCGACGTCGACGAATTCAGGGCCGCGGTCGCCCAGGCGGAGACGGATCTCAAGGGGGGTCGCCCCGGGGCCGTGCTCCAGGCGATCGGGCAGGTCGACCGGCTCGTCTCGGAACGTCGCCGGACGAGGCAACAGGAAGAGCAACGGCGGGCGCTCGAGATGGCGCGGACCGCCGCGACGAAGTTCATCTCGGTCAAGAAGTTGATCGAAGACCTGCGGAAGGCAGACATCGACATCACGGGGGCGGAGGAAGGGCTCCGAGCCGCGGAACGGGCCCTGGAGAAACGGAACTTCGACGACGTCGACGCGATCCTCACGACGCTCGATGCGACCGCGAAGGAGCTGATGGACGAACTCGTCGCGGCCGCGAAGAATCTGATCGGTCGGGCGGAACGCAAGATCAAGGAAGGCCGGGAGAAAGGAATCCAGACCGACGAAGCGGTTGCCTTGCTGGACACCGCGGAGGCGCACCTCGAGCGAGGGGAGTACGCGGACGCGGTCGAGCATGCCCGAGCCGCGGAGCAGAAGATCGTCGACGCCCTCAAGATCTTCTCGGAACAGGCGACCGAATCCCGTCGGAGGGCGCAGGACGCCGCGCGCGCGCGGATCGGCGCGATCCGGAAGACGATCGGGGACCTGTCCCGGGCCGACATCTCGATCCTCGGCGCGGAGGAGGCCCTTGCGCGGGCCGATGCCGCCTTCGATTCGGGTCGTTTCGACGAGGTCGCTCCGGCGCTCGAGGACACCGAGGAGATGGCCGGGGCCCTCTCGACGGGACTCGAGTCCGCCGCGAACGATCTGGTCACGTCCGTCGAGCGGGTCATGGAGAAGAATCGGTCCTCGGGGATGGACCCCGGCCGAGCCGATTCGGTCCTCCAAAACGCGCGCGAGGCGATCAAGGACCGGCGTTTCGTCGAGGCGATCGAGTACAAGAAGGTCATCGAAGACATCCTCGAGGACGCCCGGCGCCAGAAGGACTCGCGGCGGATCCGGGACAATCTCGCGGAGCTCCGGGCGAAACTGGAGGCGCATGCGAAACTCGGGGCGGACGTCCGCATGGCGTCGGAACTCCTCGCCCGGGCGGAGGCCCTCGTGGACGCCGGCGAATACGCGGACGTGGACGGCTACGCGAAGCGCATTTCCGACGAGATCGACGCGGCGCGCCGCAAGCACCTCGCCTCCGTCGTGGACACCCTCGGCCCGTTGATCGAGGACGGGCTCTCGCTGGGCCTTCCGCCGAAGGAGCTGGACGAGTACCGCACGCATGCCCAGGAAGCGGCCTCCGCGGACGACATCGAGGAAGTGTACCGACTCAAAGGGGATCTCCAGGAACGCCTCCTGGAGGCGAAGCGGAAGCA
>VBMC01000049.1 GCA_005879015.1 Methanobacteriota archaeon | reverse complement strand
CGCGTCGCCGTGACCCGTGGGAACACCACGGTCGGCCTGAAGTTCAAGAACGGAATCGTCCTGATGGCCGACAAGAAGCTCGGTTCCCGGCTCGTAGAGACCGCTTCGATTGAGAAGATCTTCCAAATCGACGACCACGTCGGGGCGGCGACCTCGGGCCTCGTCGCGGATGCCCGGGTCCTCGTGGACTATGCCCGCCTGGTGGCACAGATCAACAAGGTCACGTACAGCGAAAAGATTGGAGTCGACCTCCTCGTGAAGCGCATCTGCGATTACAAACAGAACTACACGCAGTACGGCGGGGTCCGGCCCTTCGGGACCGCGTTGCTCGTCGCGGGCGTGGACGATCTCGGAACCCATCTGTTCGAGACAGACCCGAGCGGCGCCCTCGTATCGTACAAGGCGGGCAGCATCGGACAGGGCCGTCAGGCCGTCATGGAGCTCCTCGAAGAAAAGTACAAAGAGGGGATGACCCAGGACGATTCGATCGTCCTCGGTCTCGAAGCTTTGCAGAAAGCCTCCGAAGGCGAGAAGCTGGACGCGCGGGCGATCGAGGTCGGCCTCATCGTCGAGGGCGAGAAGTTCCGTCGCCTCCCGGAATCGGAAGTGGGCCAGTACCTCACCCGGGTACCGACGGCGTCCTAGGCGACCTCATGCCTAAAGAACTCCGAAGCGACCGACGGGACGATATTTTCAAGGAATACGTGATCGCCCGCGTCGAGAAGTCGGGCGAGAAGTTCGAGATCCTCGTGAAGCCGGAGGCGGTCCAGAAGGTCCGTGACGGCAAGGACGTGGACCTCCTGAAGGAGCTTGCGATCGACGAGATTTTCAAGGACGCCCACAAAGGCTCGAAGGCGTCGGAAGACAAGATGGCCGAGTTCTTCGGGACGACGGAGCCCCTCGCCGTCGCGAAGCAGATCATCCAGCGCGGCGAGATCCAGCTGACCACGGAACAGCGTCGGCAGATGCTGGAGGCGAAGCGCAAGCAGATCGTCCAGTACATCGCGGCGAACGCGATCAACCCGCAGACCAGCACTCCCCATCCACCCCAGCGCATCGAGAATGCGATGGAGGAGGCGAAGGTCCACGTCGACCCGTTCAAGAGCATCGAGGAGCAGGTCAAGGAAGTCCTCGACGCCCTTCGCCCTCTGATTCCGATTCGCTTCGAGAAGGTTCGGATTGCGGTGAAGCTGAGCGCGGAGGACAGCGCTAAGGCCTACGGCGACATCAAGTCGTTCGGGACGATCGTCAAAGAAGAATGGTCTTCGACAGGAGCGTGGATCGGGCTCGTCGAGATGCCGGCCGGCATGCAGACGGAGTTTCTGGAGCGGCTCAATGCGAAGACGAAGGGAAACGTCGAGACCCGGATCCTCAAGGCCGATCAGCGAGTGTAACTCAGAAAAGTCCGTCGGGAGGGTCAGGACTTTTTTAGGGAACAACGAGTGACTTAGGGCGGTCGATCCGTCCGAATCCGTTCGTATAGCATGCGGCCCGACGCTCTTCGCGCCATTCGGGCCGTGCGCCATCGGAGACCGCGCTCGACAACCAAGACGGCGATCACCGCAGTGACTCCGACGAGGACCTCAGTTTGGACCGTCGGTGACGCGTGTCCAAAGTAATCGGCGAAGTTCGAGGAATCCACGATGTTGGTCACGTGGAGAAGGCGGTTGTAGGACGGTTGGGAGTCGGTCGTGACCATGTGAACATGGGTTCCAGGACCGATCCCAATCCCTAGGCCCGAGGATGCGGAGGACTCGGGGTGCGCATCCCCGACCTCCTCCGCCCGCCAATCACCAGCCGCGTTCGTCGCATGCATGAGGGCGCCAGCCCGCCCTTCGTACAGTACGTGTACACGGCCCACCGAATCCACCGCAAGCGCAACGCACGTGTCCGGGGCGGCATCCGCGTTCAAGTCCGTCCGTGCCCATGTGCCGCCGGCATTTGTCGTGTATTCGATGACCGTTCGACCGGAACTTGTGATCGGGTAGGCGACGTGCAGCGCCCCAATTCCGTCCGTGCGCATCCGAATGCAATCGTTGGCGGACGAGGCGTTCGTCAAGGGGTGAAACTCCCAACCGGTGGTGCCGCGGGCATAATAGCCGATCCCACCCGCGGTCGGCGCCGCACTTACCGCGACGTACGGATTCCCTTGGCCGTCGACCGCGATGTCGGTGGCAACGCCCTCGTACATGGCCGGCGCATAGACGGTAACGACGGTCGAATTGTTCCAGCTACCATTCGAGCGAGCCAGATACTCGACCTGGATCCTCGACTCCACCGATCCGATGACCGCGGGCACATACGTGTAGACGATGTGAACCTGCCCGTTCGTGTCCACGGCGAGAAACGGCTGCCACAAGTAGTTCGCGGTGACGGCCGTCTCCACCGTCCACTCCGTGCCTTGTTCGGTCGCAATCCGAATACAGTCGCGCGCCTGCTCATCGCTACACTTGTAGGCGACCCGGATCGTCCCCGCGGCGTCGATTGTCAGCGCCGGGGATGCGGTCGGACCATTGGAGCGACTCCCGTTGGCGTCGATGAGGGTGTCGGTCCATCGGCCGCCGGCATTGGTCGCATAGTGCAGGGCGCCCGCGGAGTACGCCACGTGAACCGTCCCGTCGCTGCGAACGGCCATGGACGCCCCGCTGGAGAGCCCCGGGGTGAGGACCGTGGCGGTCCACCCGGTCGAGTATGCCCAGAGCGTTATGCCCACGGCAATGCTTGTGGCCACCAAGCAAGTGGCGATCGCACGAAGAACGGTTCGGCGACGTTGAAGGCTCGCAGTTGGGGTCTCGCCTCGTTGCTGGGACGATTGAGCCAAGCGGTCGAACCCCCGAGTACGAAGCGAGAATCAGGCCATGAGGGTTTCGAACCGTTGTGAACGCCTCCAAGCTAGGGGACCCGGATCCGTTCCTTGTCGGCCGTCCGGGAACTTGAGGACCTCCTCGACCGACGCGCGACCGAACCCGTGGAGCGCAGAAGCTTTCCTCCCGGGTGGATGGGGGTTCAGGAGACCGACATCCTCAAGTACCGGCCCTCGTTTCGACGCGCCGCGTGAGAGAGAGACACCAATGCAGAGCAGTGGGGCGCTCCGCCCGATTGTCATCCCGGGCGAAGCCGTCGGCGGCCCCGGGCTGAAACCCGGGCCTGGCACATACAGCGAAGGCGGACGTGTTTTCGCGGCACAATTGGGCATTCGGAACGAGCAGGACGGGCTCGTCAGCGTGATCCCGCTGAGCGGGCGCTACATTCCCCAACGCGGCGATGCGGTAATCGGCGAGGTCACCGACCTCGGTGCCTCCCACTGGCTCGTCGACATCAACTCCCCCTATCCCGCGCCCCTTCACGCGACCGAGTCGCCGTGGCGGGTCGAGTTCGGCGACACCGCGCGGTACCTGAAGGTCGGCGACGTAATCATGGCCCACGTACTGAGCGTGGACGAAATCAAGCGCGTCCAGCTCACGATGCAGGAACACGAGGCACGGCGGCTGAACGGCGGCATGGTGATGGAGATCTCCCCGACGAAGGTCCCGCGAGTGATCGGGAAGCAGGGGAGCATGATCTCCGTGATCAAGGACCTCACCCACTGCCAGATCTACGTCGGGCAGAACGGCCGGATCTGGCTGGACGGGAATGACCGCGACACCGCGATCGCCGCGCGGGCGATCCGACTAATCGAGGAACGCGCCCAGGCGTCCGGCCTTACGGAAGCCGTGCGCGAGCTGATCGAAGGGGCGCAGCGGGAGACGCGAGGGCCCAGGCCCTCCTGAGGAGCGACTGCACATGGAAGATATCGAGCACATCGAGAAAGAGATGAAGTTGATCAAAGCGGATGGACGGCGGTTGGACGGTCGGAAGGCGGATGAACTGAGGCCGGTGCGGATCGAGGCGGGCGTGCTGCGTCGGGCTGACGGTTCCGCGTACATCGAATGGGGCGGGAACAAGGTCCTCGCGGCCGTCTACGGGCCGCGGGAGGCCCACCCGCGTCACTTGCAGGACCCCGCCCGGGCGCTCGTCCAGTGCCGATACAACATGGCGCCCTTCAGTGTCTCCGACCGGAAGCGGCCCGGGCCGGATCGGCGTTCCGTCGAGATCTCGAAGGTGATCTCGGAGGCGTTCTCGGCCGTCGTCTTCAAGGAACAATTCCCTCGGACGTCGGTCGATATCTTCATCGAGGTCCTCCAAGCGGATGCCGGGACGCGGTGTGCGGGCCTGACGGCCGCGAGCGTGGCCCTCGCCGACGCCGGGGTCCCGATGCGGGACCTCGTTGCGTCCTGCGCCTCGGGGAAGATCGATGGCGTCGTCTGCGTCGACCTGAACAAGGAAGAGGACAACTTCGGGGACGCGGACTGCCCCATGGCGATCGTCCCGCGAACCGGCGAGATCGTGCTCCTCCAGATGGACGGACATCTCACGTACGACGAGTTCCAAAAGGCGATGGAGATGTCGATCGGCGCGACGCATCGCCTCTATGAATTGCAACGGGACGCCCTCCGTCGGCGGTACTCCACGACCCTCGAGGACATCCTGAAGGAGTCGCCGCCGGTCCCGCCGCCACCTATGCCGGAATCGGAGCTGCCGCCCCCGCCCGAGGACGACTTCGGCCCGGAGGGGATCTGATGAGCGAAGAGATCGTCTCGGAGTTGATGCGGGCCCACGTCTACCGCTTGGCCTCGACCGGCCAGCGCGTGGACGGCCGCGTGCTCGACGAACCGCGGAAGGTCGCCATCCAACGGTCGTTCGTGAAGACGGCGGAAGGGAGCGCACGGGCCAAGCTCGGGAACACAGACATCCTCGTCGGGATCAAGATGTCCGTCGGGGAGCCGTATCCGGACACGCCGAACACGGGCGTGCTTTCGACGAGCGTCGAGCTGATCCCGATGGCGAGCCCCACGTTTGAGGCGGGGCCCCCGCGGCCGGACGCGATCGAACTCGCTCGGGTGGTGGACCGCGGGATCCGCGAATCGAAGATGGTGAACATGGAGAAGCTCTGCATCACCCCGAAGGAGAAGGTCTGGATCATGTTCATCGACATCCACGTGCTCGATTTCGACGGGAACCTGTTCGACGCCTGCTCGTACGGCGCCGTGGCCGCCCTCGCATCGACCGTCGTCCCCGCGAAGAACCTCGGCCTCGGCGAGGACTTCGCCCTGCCGATCGAGCACTGGCCCGTGAGCGTCACGACGGCGAAGATCAAGGACCTCCTCGTCGTCGATCCGAGCCTCGACGAGGAGCGGATGGCCGACGCCAGGATCACCGTGACGACGGATGAAAACGGAGACATCCGCGCGATGCAAAAAGGCTTAAGTGGAAGCTTCTCCTATGACGAGGTGAAGCGGATTATCGAGACGGCCCAGCGCGTCGGCCGCGCGATCCGTCCCGTCCTTCGATCCTCTTGAGGTCCTCCATGGCACGTCGCACGCGGAAGTCAGGCAGTGTCGCCCGATTCGGGCCCCGATACGGGGGGGGCGCCTACCGCCCGATCGTGACGACCTCCTTCAAACGGGAGGTCCAAGAGACCGCGGAGAAGCCCGAGGCGAAGGCGGGGGAAGCCTGAGATGTACAAGTGCGCGAAGTGCCTCGAGCCGATCCGGGCGAACATCAACACGGTCGGCATCCAGTGCGAGCGGTGCGGCTCCAAGATGTTCTACAAGGAGCGGCCGAACGTGAAGAAGGTCGTCAAGGCCCGGTGACCATGCGCCGCGCGACGATCACCTTCGCGGGTCCGGATGCGAAGGTCGTCTATGAGTCCCTGCGTCCCGAGGCGGGACGGGATGTCCCGAAGGCCCGCGTCTCCTTGCGGGCGGTGCGGGGCCGCGTGACCCTGAGGATTGATGCGGAGGACACGAGCGCCCTGCGCGCCGCGGTGAATTCGTATCTCCGTTGGGCGGACGTCGCCGCCCGTGTGCGGCGCGAGGTGACTTCGTGAAGGACATCTCCCCGCAGTTGCAGAACCAGATCGCACAGTACCAACAGTTGCAGAACCAGCTCCAGGTCCTCGCGAGCCAGCGCATGCAACTCGAGGCGAAGCTGCGCGAGGTCGAAGGGACCCTCGAGGAACTCAACAAGCTCACGGGGGAGACGCCGATCTACAAGAGCATCGGCATGCTGCTCGTGCGCCAAGACGACCGCGAAGGGCTGAAGAAGGAGCTCGAGGAGCACAAGGAGACGCTCACGATCCGAGTCAAGTCGCTCCAGAAGCAGGAGAAGGCTCTTTCCGAGCGGTATGAAGATCTCGCGACGAAGATCCAAGCGGCCCTCGGGACCTCGCCCGCGGCCGCGGAAGGCAACTGAATTTTCTCCGGGCCGAGCGCTGGCAAATCCTTATATTAACAGGTCCATTGGCGACTCCGTGAGCGGGGATTCCGACTCCACGGAGGACGATTCTGGCTCCGACGAAGAAGGGTCCGGACCGGAAGAAGAGTCCGAATCCGAGGAGCCGACCGAATCCGAAGAGTTCCCCAAGCCGCAGGAGGCGGAGGCCTCCCCTCCCGCCACGCCGCGAGCCCCTCCGAGCTTCAGTCGCTTCATCATGATCTTCCTCGGCCTCCTCGCCATCTACGCGATTATCAGCCCGGACGTCGGCGTCGGATTCGCGTCGATCGCGAACCTCGCGCTCTTTCCCATCATCGGGTTCGGCGGTGCCCTGCCGACCGTGACGATCCTGCTCGCGGGCATCCTGACGACCACGATCTCGTCCGTGATCCGGGACCACTACACGAACTGGGTGAAGATGGCGCGCACCCAGAAGGTCATGGGCGCATGGCGGAAGGAGCAGATGGAGGCCATGCGGAAAGGCCAGACGACGAGGTTGGCCAAGCTGAAGGAGGCCCAGCAGGGATTCATGAAGGACACGATGGAGATGCAGACCACGCCGATCAAGTCGATGGCGTGGACCCTGTTCCTATTCATCGTGATCTTCACCTGGTTGCGCCTCTTCGTGGACGTCGTCCTCAATAACCTCGGGAACCAGTGGATCGCGGTGCCGTGGTCCAATCACGTGTACCTGAATTCCGTTTACGTCCTGCCGTCGTGGGTCCTCCTGTATTCCCTCCTCGCGATTCCGTTCGGTCAGATCATTACCCGCGTGCTCAAGTACGTCCGATTCCGACGTCGCCTCGAGAAGATGGGAGTCCCACCCTGGCCCGGACCGGCCGACGCCGCATGAGGGAAAGCCGGATGATCCTGGTGATCGGAGGGCCCCCCGGCAGCGGCAAGACCACGGTCGCGGAACGGTGGGCCGCGACGCATCGCTACATCCTCGTGTCCGCGGGGACGAAGTTCCGGGCGATGGCAAAGGAACGCGGGATGGGCCTGGAGGCGTTCGGTCGCGCCGCCGAAAAGGACCCTTCCATCGACCGGGCCCTGGACCGGGCCATCCTCGAGGAGATCCGGGCGAAGCAAGCCGCGGGAGCGAACGTGGTCGTCGACGGACGGATCCAAGCGCACCTTTTGTCGAAGGAACGCATCCCGTGTCTGAAGGTCCTCATCGACGCGCCCCTCGAGGTGCGCGCCCGTCGCATCGCCAGCCGCGAGAAGGAGGGCGTCCCCGAAGCGAAACGGGAGATCGTCGCCCGGGAGGAGTCCGAACGGATCCGCTACAAGGCGATCTACGGGATCGATCTGCGGGACACGAGCGTCTTCGACTTCGTGATCGACTCCGGCGAGAAGACCCCGGAGGAGATCGTCGCGATGATCGCCGCCCGGGTGCGGGGATGAGCGATCTCGTCGTGCTCCATGAAACGCCGGATTCGAAGCACGGGACCCGCCCCGAGGACCGGACGATTCAGGAGCGGATCCGCCTCGGGGTGGCCATCGTCGACAAGCCGGCCGGCCCGACGTCCCATCAGGTGAGCGCCTGGGTCCGGGACATGTTCTCCGTTCCGAAGGCGGGCCACTCCGGGACCCTGGATCCCCGCGTGACGGGAGTCCTGCCGGTCGCCCTCGCGGACGCCACCCGCGCGGTCGAGGCCGTCCTCGCGGGGGACAAGGAGTACGTCGGGGTGTTCCAGCTCCACCAGGACGTGGACCCGCGACGGGTGCGGTCCATGATGGCCCGGTTCGTCGGGGAGATCTATCAGGTCCCGCCAGTCCGGTCCGCGGTGAAGCGGGAGCAGCGGACCCGACGCGTGTTCGAACTCGAGCCGCTGGAGATCGACGGGCGCGATGTCCTGTTCCGGGTTCGCTGTGAGTCGGGGACCTACATCCGCACGCTCGCGGTGGACGTCGGCGACGCCCTCGGGGTCGGAGCGAACCTGGTCGACCTTCGGAGGACGAGGACCGCAAGCTTCGGAGAAGCGGACGCGCATCCACTGAACGCGTTCCGCGACGCCCTCGCCTTTGCCAAGGAGGACGGGGACGATGGGCCCGTCCGGGAGGTCCTGCGGCCGATCGAGGACCTCTTGCGGCACCTTCCTCGGGTCGTCATCAAGGATACGGCCGTGGACGCCCTCTGCCATGGAGCGAATCTCGCCGTCCCTGGCGTCGCCAAACTTTCTCCGCACATCCGACGCGGGGATTTGGTCGGCGTGTTCACGGGAAAAGGCGAAGCGGTCGCGCTGTCGAAGGCCCTCATGACCACGGACGAAATCGTCATCGCGAAATCCGGTGCCGCGGCGGACACCGGTCGCGTCCTGATGGAGCCCGGGACGTACCCGAAACTCTGGAAGTGATCCATGGTCGTCGACGCATGGGGGTTCGATTCGGAGCGACAGGCGAAGGCCCACCGGCTGCGGGCCCTGCGATTTCGTCTCTCGATCGCGCGCACCGCGGCCCTGGTCGCCCTCGTGGTCGTCCTCCTGATCGGTGGGTCGGCGAGTCTGCGGGACGCCGTCCAGTCCCTTCAATGGCCATCCTGGACCTCGACGATTCTGTTCCTCGTCCTGCTGTTCCTCAGCTTCCTCGCGATCGACCTTCCCTTCGCCTACGTGGGCGGTCATCGGTGGGAGACCGCCTCGGGGCTCTCTTCGCAATCCTTCCTGGGGTGGGCGAAGGACCTCGCCAAGTCGGTTGGTCTCGGCCTCGGCGGTTCGATTGGCGTGGGAGGCCTCCTCCTCTGGCTCCTTGCCGTGTCGCCGGCATGGTGGTGGCTCGCGGCCTGGCTCCTCGGCCTCCTGGTGTCCGCGATCCTCGGCTTCCTCGCTCCGGTGCTCCTGGTCCCGCTCTTCTATCGGTTCCGGCCCCTCGCCGATGCCGCCCTTCGCCGTCGTTTTGAAGTCCTCGCGGAGAAGGCGAACGTCCCGATCCTCGGCGTGTTCGAGTTGCGTGCGTCCGAGAAGACGCGTCGGTCAAACGCCGCGGTGATGGGTCTGGGTCGTACCCGGCGGGTGATCGTGACCGACACCTTGGTGACCGGATTCACCCCAGAAGAGGTGGAGACGGTCCTCGCCCACGAACTGGCCCACCAGAAATATCGGGATCCGATCCGTGGCTTCCTCTCCGGTTCGTTCGTTTCCCTTCTGATCCTCCTCGCGGCGAGCTGGGCCTATGGGTCCGCGTACGCGCTCGTCGGGATCCGTTCGCCGGCGGACATCAGGGAGGCCCGCGCCGACCGATTCTCCCTCGCCCTCACGGGCGATCCCGCGAATTTCATCGCCGCCATGGTGAAACTGCACGATCTCAACCTCGGTGTCGCGGATCCGCGGCCTTGGGAGAAGTGGCTGTTTTATAGCCACCCCACGGGACGCGATCGCGTCGAGATGGCGCGCGCGTTTCGCGCTCCATCTGCGTGAGCGCGGGGAATCTTTATAGCAACGGACCCGATGGGCGCGCGCTGAGTGCCGAGGTCGCCTAGTCCGGTAGGGCGCCAGCCTGGAGAGCTGGTGGGCGTAAGCCCTCGGGAGTTCAAATGGCTCCCGCTCTGGTGACGGCTGCCTGGAAGTCTCCCCCTCGGCGTTCAGCCCTTTCGATGGCTCTCTGCGAGCTTCGCCTTCAGCGCCTGGATCGGTTTCAAGACGAGCGGGTCGACGCGACGCAACGCGGCGAGATACAGGCTCACGTAGTCTCCGAGGAACAGGGTCCCGAGCATGCGGCTCACGAGGGTGGGTCCCTCGTCGGTGACCTGTTCGACCTTCGTCTTGCGGGCCATGAGCCCCACCGTGATGTCGAGCTGACGACGGATGTCCGGCGCCTCATCGCGGTCCCGCAGGAGGATCGCGCGATGGGCGCGGGCGCGAGAGTCTTCCATCCAGCCGACGAGTTCGTTGTGGTCCGCTTCGGGGAACGTGGAAGTAAACGCGAGGACCTTCGAGTTCTCGTTCAACTGGGTTTGCCATCGCCGAGCGACTGCGATGAAGGGCGGGGCCGCATAGAGGATGGGGACCACGGCTCGGATCCGGAGGGCCAGGGCCTTCGCCCGGTTCGATCGAACACCGCTCTCCGGGCGGAGTCGGGTCCGAAGGGCCTGCAGATGCGCGATGGATTCCCTGAGCTCGTGGTCTAGGGCACCGAAAGCCCAGCCCCCGCCGATTCCCGCGAGGATGCCGAAGAGGTGGCCGAACGCCCCGCGAGGGGGAAGTCCCGTCGGAACCGCGAAGGCGTCCATCTTGTTGCCGCGGGCGAGATCACGGAGCGTGCCGCCGGACGTGATCGCGACGACGCGACAACCCAACTTGATCCCCTGCGCGGTCGCCGCGAGGGTCTCTTCCGTGTTGCCGGAGTAGGAGATCGCCACGAGAAGGTCCTCGGGCCGTGCGTAGGCCGGGAGCCGATAGTCCCGAACCACTTGGATGGGGATCTTCGCCCGGTCCGCGAGCCAGGCCGCGAACACATCGCCGCCGATGGCCGAGCCCCCCATGCCGACGATGAAGATCCGTTGGGCCTCCTCGATCGGGACGGGCGCGGCTTCCCCCACCTTCAGCCCGGTCGACAGTTGCTCCGGAAGCGAGGCGATGATGTCCCGCATCCCTCCGGGGTCCACGGCCGCGACGGTGCGGGCTTCCAACATCCGGGACGCCATCCACGGCGACGAAATAAGGACTCCGTTTCGACACTCTTCGTACCAGCAAAATAGTTCTTACAATAATCTTGATATACGCCGCTCGGGGTAGGAAAACGGTGAACGTCGAGCGCGCCCTTGCCTCTCTGCGCCGCGGGGAGTTCGTCCTCGTATACGACGGGGACGGCCGCGAGGCCGAGACGGATCTCACGATCGCGAGCGAGTTCGTCACCCCGGCCGGGATCCGAAACCTCCGCAAGGAGGCGGGAGGCCTGATCTGCATGACCATGTCCGGCGAAGTCCAGGCCCGGATCGGTCTCCCTTTCATGACCGACGTGCTCCGTCGCGCAGGCCCGGCGTATCCGGTCCTTGAGGCGGTGTCCGCGGAGGACTTCAAGTACGATCGGCACAGCGCCTTCTCGATCGCGGTGAACCATCGCGACACCTTCACGGGTGTGACCGACGTGGACCGCGCGAAGACGATCGCGCGACTCGCGGCGATTGCGAAGGAAGCCGTGAAGCGCGAGAACGGATGGGCGGCCCATGCCTTCGCCGAGGAGTTCCGTTCACCGGGCCACGTCTCCTTGCTGAATGCGGCCGAGCCGCTCTTCGAGGAACGTCGCGGACACACAGAGCTCACGACCGCCCTCATGATCATGGCCGGACTCGCGCCCACCGCGACCATCTGCGAGATGATGTCGGACGACGGACGAGCCCTCTCCAAGGAAGATGCAAAGGCATATGCTCGGGAGAGGAATCTCGTGTTCCTGGAAGGCCAGGACATCGTCCGAGCGTGGCGTTTGTGGTCCGTGTAATGGCGACGGGGGTCTTCGATCTCCTCCATCCCGGTCACCTCTATTTCCTGCGTGAGGCGCGGAAGCTCGGCGACGAGCTTTGGGTCGTGGTCGCGCGGGACCGCACGGCGCGGCGGTTCAAACACGAGCCGATCACGCCGGAGGAGTCGCGCCTCCAGTTGGTGGAGGCCCTCAAGCCCGTCGACCGCGCCGTCCTCGGCCACGAGGGGAACATCTACGACATCTTGGACGAGATCCGCCCCGACGTCGTCGCCATCGGCTTCGACCAGGTCCACGACGAGAACCGGATCCTCGAGGAGTGCCGGAAACGCGGGCTCTCGACGAAGGTCGTCCGACTCCCGAAGTTCGAAGGCGACCTGGACGGGACCCGGAAGATCGTGAGGAAGGTGGCGGAATGGCTCGCGCTCCAGGAGAGGCTGTCGGAGGTCGAACGCGGGAAGGTCGAGGTGCCCGCGGATCCGCCCGCGCCGCGTCGAAGGCGAAAGGCCTGAAGCGGATCGGGATCGTCGACACATCGTTCTCCCGGTACGACATGGCCTCGGCCGCGATCGACGAGCTCCGGAAGCAGGGAGGCGGCTTCGTCATCGAGCGATACACCGTCCCGGGGATCAAGGATCTCGCGGCGGGGGCCCGGATCCTCTTCGACCGGGGTTGCGACCTCGTCCTGGCCCTGGGCATGGTCGGCCGGCAACCCGTGGACAAGGACTGTGCGCTCGCGGCGGACTTCGGCCTCCAGGCCGTCCAAGCGAACGTGGGCCGACACATCCTCGGCGTGATGGTCCACGAGGAAGAGGCGTCCGATGAGGTCGAGCTCGCCCACCTCTTCGACCGACGGACCCGGGAACACGCGGTGAACGCATACGACCTCCTGTTCCGGCCCGATGCGATGCGGGCCCGCGCTGGGACGGGACAGCGGGAAGGCTTCTCGGATGCGGGTCCTCTCAAGATAGGTGACCGATGAGGCTCGCGATCGTGGCCGCGGAGTTCCATCGCGAGGTGACGGACCGAATGGTGGAGAAGGCCCTCGCGCGCGCGAAGGAGCGAGGCGTCCGGGTGACGTCCGTGGTCCGCGTGCCCGGCACGTTCGAGATTGCGCTCGCGGTCCAGCGGCTCCTCGAACGCCCGGACGTCGACGGGGCCGTGGCCATCGGCGCGGTGATCAAAGGCGAGACCCTCCACGACGAGGCGCTCATGGCGGTCGTGCCGAGGGCCCTCCTCGACGTCGGATTGCGGGCGGGCAAGCCCGTCGGTTTGGGGATCACGGGACCGGGGATGACGGACGAGCAGGCGCTCGCCCGCGTGGAAAAGGGCGCGGACGCGGTGGATGCGGCGCTCGCCATGCACGAACTCCTCCGGGCGCTCTGATGCGCGGCCCATGAGATTCACGGCGGAAAGGTTTAATCCCGCGAGGCCTCCATCCGGGCCTTCCGAGGCTTTCGGCACATGGTGGACGCGGCCGCGCTCGAATCGATCCTCAAGGAGGTCGAGCACAACGAGGGAGTGCACGAGGCCATGCTCGTCTCCCTCGCGGGGACCTACCTGGCGGGAAGCTTCCCGAAGGGGGTCCACGTGGACACGTTCGGATCCATGTTCGCGGTCCTGATCGGCTCCGCGGAGACCGTGACCTCGGAGACGAGGGACGTCCTCGACAGCGTCGTCATCCGTTCCAAGGCGAGCCAATACCTAATCGTCCACGGAGGGCGTAAGGCGCTCCTCGTGATGCGCCTCGGCCTGGGGAACGACCCGTTGAAGGCGAAGCAGGCGGTCGAGAAGTACATCCCTCGGATCGAGGAACATCTGTAAGCTAGATCCTCCGCATGCCGCGGACGATCCATTCTCCGACGGCCTTGGTCACGTACCGGACCGTGGCCGCGGCGCCGCGGTTTTGTCCTTGCGCGGACGTCCTGCCCTCGCCGAGTATCTGGATCACGTCGTCCGCTCGGAGCATGCCCGCATCGATCACGGTCACCGCTCGGGCCACCTCGTCGAGGAAGTGGCTGTCGCTTCCGCCCGTTTGTCCGACACCACGTTCTCGGGCCAAAGCCTGGGCCCGGGCATTCCCCCCTCGAAGGGTGCGGGCATTGACGGTCTCATACGCGGGAAAAGGTGCTCCCACTACCGCCGCCTCTCCGAGTCCCGACCAAAAACGATAGGGATGGGCCGCGACGGCCACGCCGCCGAGGGCCACGATTCGCTCCACGGTTTCTGGGACGCCGAGGTCCCGAGGGACGACTTCGCGGACGCCGTACGCTAGGATGTGGCCGGACTTCGAGGAAATCTCGACGGCCGGAATGACCAGGAAGTCGGGTCCCGCGGCCACCTCCGCGGCCGGGATGCCTCCGACCGCGTTGTGGTCGCTGATCGCTATGCCGGCCAAGCCCATTTCCTTGGCGCGGGCCACGAGAAGGGCGGGCGGGACCTCCGAGTCCGGTGAGTAGTGCGTGTGGTTGTGCAGGTCCAAGTGCATGGAGGAGGGCCGCGGAACGAGCCGCCTTCGTTTAAAGACTTGTAAATCGAGATTTCGGACAAGGAACTTATCGGCCGACGCGAATCGGGGAACGTGACGATCGAATTCCAGATGGGGCCTCTTCGGGACCGTCTTCTCGAGGGCGCGAGGGAATACGAGGTACCTCGCGGTCGGCATGGCTGGAGCCACGTCGACGATCCTCGCGGAGGCGCGGGGCGAGTCCGCTACGACGGTTGGCGCGACCGGCTCTTCATCGAATCCCCAGTCGGATCTCTTCAGATTCAATTTCGATTGCGGAACACGACCTTCGACTGGGCAGGACGCACGTATCGAATCACGCCGATGATCTGGGGTCACTTGACGATCTTGGAGGGGGACCGCCCCGTTGTGGAGTATCGGTCGACAGGGAGTGGAGTCCGCCAGGACTGCGTCGGTCGGCTAGTCGATCAGTGGACCCAGCTGCCTTCCTTCAGGTCCTTGTCCACGCGGAGCGGAGCCCCGTTTGCCGCGAGGGTCCGTTTCACCTCTCCATCACGGCCCTGGAACTCGACCGTGCCGCCCGGGCCTACCTGGAATCGGAATTTCTGGAACTCTGAGAAGGGCAACGTCGGAGCTCCCTTCACTCCGAGGATCTGGGAGCCGGTGGCGGCGTCCTCGGGCGGCATCAGGAGTCCGACAGTCGCTTTGTCCTCGGCCGCGAGCAGCATCCCGCGGCTCTCGACCCCTCGGAGTTTCGCAGGTTCCAGATTGGCGAGGAGAGCCACCTTTCTCGCGCCCAGCTGTTCGATCGTATAATCGCTTCGGATGCCGGCGACGATCTGGCGTCTTTCATCCCCAAGGTCCACCTCGAGGATGTACAGCTTGTCCGCATTCGGATGTTCCCTCACGTCCACGATGCGGGCCACGCGGACATCGAACCGCTCGGCGGGATCGGCGGCTGGTTCCCCCAGTTCGATCTTCGAGAAGAGCGGTTTGCCGACGCGAAGCTTCTGGCCGGCCGGCACATCTTCGAGGGCGCCCTCCCACCGAGTCCCGTGGACGTCGGAGTCGTACCCGAGGGCGTGCCACAACCGCGGGGAGCTGAACGGCAGGAACGGGGCCATGAGGACCGCCAGGGCGCGGCTCACGCGAAGGGCGACATGGATCGCGGTCCCACACGCGGCTCGGTCGGTCTTGAGGAGATTCCAGGGCGCCTTCTGGTCCACATACTGGTTCCCGAGGCGTGCGAGATGGATCGCCTCCTTCATCGCGTCCTTCATGTGCACGAACTCGAGATTCTGACCGACCTTCTTCCACTGCTGCTCGACAGCGCGGATCATCGCCTTGTCGGTCGCATCGAGGAAAGCGGCGGGCGGGATCTCGTGGTGGAAGTTCTTGTCCGCAAAGGTGAGGGCGCGATGCACGAAGTTCCCGTAGACCGCGAGGAGCTCGCTGTTGTTCCGTCGCTCGAAATCCTCCCATTCGAAGTCCGTGTCCTTCGTCTCGGGCATCGTCGCGATGCCGTAGTACCGGATCTGGTCCGGGTCGAACCGCTCCAAGAGATCGGGGAGCCAGACTCCTTTCCCTCGCCCGGCGCTCATCTTCTCGCCGGAGAAGTTGAGGAACTGCGTGGCGGGCACGTCGAACGGAAGGTCGAGCCCCTTGTCGTAGCCGCAGAGGATCGCCGGCCAGATGATCGTGTGGAACACGATGTTGTCCTTCCCGATGAAATAGTAATGCCGCGCCTTCGGATCGTACCAGAAGTCCTTCCATCCCTCCGGTTGATTACGACGGCGGTACCATTCCTTCGTCGCGGTCAGATACCCCATCACGGCCTCGAACCAGACATAGATCCGTTTCGATTCGTAACCCGGGATAGGGACCTCGATGCCCCAATCCAGGTCCCTCGTGATCGGTCGGTCCTTCAGTCCTTCCCGGAGCCAGCTGCGCATGAACGTGAGCACGTGGTGCCGCCAGTGCTCCTTGTCGTCCGCCGCCCATTTCGACAGGGGTTTCTCGAAGGCGCTGAGGCGGAAGAAGAAATGTTTCGTCTCCTTCGGAATCGGCGTGGTCCCGTGGATCTTGCATTTCGGATCCTTCAACTCGAAGGGATCGAGGATCCGGCCGCAGTTCTCGCACTGATCGCCCCGGGCCCGCGGGAAGCCGCAGTGCGGACACGTCCCCTCCACGTAGCGGTCCGGGAGAAACCTCTGGTCCGTCGTGCAGAAGGGAGAGACCATCGTCGCCTCGTACACATGGCCCTTGTCCCGCAAGGAGAGGAAGATTTCCTGGACCCAGGCCTCGTGATGCGGATCCGCGGTATTCCAGTACAGGTCGTAGCGGACCCCGAGTTGCTCGATGTTCTTCTCGTGCATCGCGTGGTAGCGCTCCGCAACGGCCCGCGGGGTCACGCCCTCCTGGTCCGCGAGGACCATTGTCGGGGTTCCGTGCATGTCGCTGCCACCCACCATGAGCACCTCGTCCCCCTTCATCCGGTGGTAGCGGGCGACGATGTCCGCGGGGATGAACGTCGAGACCGCATGGCCCAGGTGGCGCGGACCCGCTGCGTACGGCCATGCGACGCACACGAGGATCTTCATTCCGTCCGGTCCAAGATAGGGGCCTGATTTAAAGGATTCGCGAGGCGGCCTCCAGAGGGGAGGGGGCGAACTCGGTCCTGATTATCATACCGCACAAGTTTCGACCAAGATGATTTGGCCGGAAAGCGTGATTCGCCGCCGATCATGGCGCAAGGGTCGACGATGTTCCGGCAACGGTCCCAGGGCGCAAAGAACCCGCGACGCGACGTGGACCAGATCATGAAGTCGCTCGGGACCTTGCCGCGCATCCTCTGTTGGAACTGCCGACAGCTCACCCCGTTCGAGCTGGACCGCTGCCAACATTGCGGCACCGCCTTTGCCGGCGGCACGGGAGGCGCGTACCGATCCGGGCGCATCCCGAAGTCCGATTCGTTCGCCCGAGCGGAAGTCGGGTCCACCGGACTCCGACCGCGGTCCCTCCGGGACATCGTCGAGGACCTTCAGCGCGTTCGCGATCTAGCCGATTCCCCCAGGGAGCCTCCCCAAGCCGAGGAGGTCTCCCTTCTCCTGTATCAGTGTCCGTCCTGCGGTCGCTTCGTGTCGCAGGCGTCGGAGGATTGCGCGTGCGGGGTCCGATTTGCCCCCGCTTCCGAGGTGACGTTCCAATGCCCCGAGTGCGGCTCGAACGTGCCTTCCGGCGAGGACTGGTGCCCCGTGTGCCGGGTCGAGTTCCGGGCCGCGAGTCTGCGGGATCATCTCGTCTATTCGTGCCCGCGGTGTGGGACGCAGGTCGACTCCGACGCGATCCGATGCTCCTGCGGCGCTTG
>VBMC01000300.1 GCA_005879015.1 Methanobacteriota archaeon | reverse complement strand
CTCCGATCGTGCGGAGTCGGGTGTGGCGACTCGTCGTGACTTCGTAGAGAAAGAGGAGGCGCGTGCTCGTCCGGAGGTTTCGCAGCAACTCCATGGCGTGGGCATGGGAGAATCGATGCAAAAGGGCGCGCCAATATTTTTATATAGTCAAGTTCATCGGATTATTCTCAAACTAACTTGAGGAGGAGATTCAGGTGCGATTGAGGACCGGACCGCTCGCGCTCTCGGTCGGATTCGTGGTCCTCGTGACGGCCGTGCTCGGGGCATGCCCCGTGGCGGGGAATCCGACGGTGACCGTTCGAATCCTCTTCGACCTGGGCGACGGAAGCTACGTGTGGGCTAGCGAGACCATCTCAGATCCTACCGCGACGAATGCCACATGGCTCGCGGTAAAATCGGCGGCGTCGGGAAACGGCCTTGCACTCGTGACCACCTGGTATCCGGGCAACGGCGTGTTCATTAACGCCCTCGGCGGACGACCGGCCTATGTCGGAGTGTTCGGGTGGAACACCACCTCCCACGCGTGGCAGCTCGCGAACGTCGGGATCTCGAAGATGGTCTTGCGCGAGGGGGATGTCATCGCCGTGTTCAGCGGCGCGTTCGAGTCGACGTCCTTCGCCTTGCGAACGCCGGTGCCGACGCCCGACCATCCACAGCCCGCCCTGGAGTTCCGCGGAGACTTGTCGAATTCCGGTGTCGCCGGTTCTGCGGCCCCAGATCGGATCCGCGTGTCGTGGGACCGGAATACCGGCAAGCGGGAAATCGAATCGACGCCGGCAGTGGCCTCCGGAAAGGTCTTCGTCACGACGATGAGCTGGACGGTGGCACTCGATGCGGCGAACGGCAATGTGCTTTGGAACACCTCGAAGGCGAAGGGGTTCTCCTCGCCCTCCGTCTTCAACAACTCCCTCTATGTTGGAACCTCGAGTGGTACCGTCGTTTCAACGAATCGGGGGGCCCGGGAGAGGTCGTGGCGCTTTGGGAGGGGAATGGGTCCGTGGCCTGGCGTCACCCGACCGGCTCGATCCACTACTCCTCGCCCGCGTACGCGGACGGAGCGGTCTACGTCGGGGTCATGGGCCGTTACAACACGACGAGCCAGGTCACGTTCGATCCACCGTACGGGGTCCTATCCCTCGACGCCGCAACCGGGATGGAGCACTGGTTCTTCGCGACCCTCGGTTCGGTCGCAGCCTCGCCCGCAGTCCTCGGTCCGAACGTGATTGTGCCCGCCAAGGATGGGACGGTCTACGCGTTGAACCGGAGCACTGGGGCGCTTGCGTGGGAGGCGTCGGTCGACGCCGGGATTTCGTCTCCCGCCGTCTTCGGAGACACCGTGTTTGTCGGGGGAGGTGCCTTCGGAAGTCCCGGTCGCGTCGTCGCACTGAACTCGGACAACGGTTCCGTGAAATGGTCCTTTCGCCCGAACGGACCCGTCCAATCCTCCATCACGTATGCAGCAGGTCGGATTGTTTTCGCCTCGAATGAGGACCACGGGACGATCTATGCGGTCAATGCCGCAAGCGGAACCCTTGCATGGTCCTTCGAGCCTTCTCCCTCCGACTACATCCTCGGTTCACCCGTCGTCGCGGACGGCGTTGTATACGCGCCGAGCGATAACGGCCACGTCTATGCCTTGGGCCAGGTGCGGAGTGGTCCTTAGACTGAGCGAGCGCGTGCAGGCCGTCGCCTTCGTCGCGATCGTGATCGTCGCGGTGGCTGGCCTCTACGCGGTCGTCCAAGCTCTCCAGCCCGCGGCCGTCCAGACCCTCGTCATCCGACATGCGAGACTCGACGTGCAGGGAGAGGGATGGTCGATTCGATACGAGCCGGTGGCCACAACGAACAACACCGCCTTCGCAATCCTCCGGGAGGCGTCGGTGGCCCTGGGCTTCTCCCTCACCTACGTTCCATACGAGATCCCGAAAGGCGTGTTCGTGACCGGGATCAACGGATCCATGAACGGAGACGGCGGCCGATATTGGGAATACTGGGTGGATGGGAGCTATGGGACCGTCGCGGCGGACCACCAGGGCCTCCATGACGGCGACATGGTCCGGTGGACCTTCTCGATCCCGAGCGGAGGAGGTTGAGGATGTCAACCTGGCAGGCGAGGGCGGACGAAGGCCTCGGCGACGCCCGGACCCGGATCCTCGGAGTCTTCCTCATTCTCGTCGCCATCCTCGGGACGTACTGGATGCACGCGTTCGCGAACATCGAGACGGTCTTCGTCGCGAGTCTGTTGGCCGGCTCTCTCCTGGGGCGATGGTGGACGGTCCTCGTGCCGCTGACCGCGATGGCGGTCCTCCAGCCTCTCGAATGGGGGACGACCTACCGCGGCTACGCGATCGGGGCGATGACGGGCATCACGTTCTTCGTGGTGTCAGGGTACGTGTTCGTGGGATTCCTCGGGCGTCGAATCCGGCCGAAGGTCCTGCTACGCGTGAAGTCCGTCGCCCTCCTCACGACAATCAGCGTTCCGATCACGATCGGCTACGACCTGTGGACCGCCTTCGGCGAATGGGTTTTTCTGACCCGTCCTTTCGGCGTGACCCTGGCCACCATGCTCGAGGCCCAGGTCCCCTTCACCCTGTACCACGTGCTGAGCTCCCTCACCGGTTCGGTCGGTCGATCGGACGTCTTCCAAGCCGCTGGGTCGTGAATGACCTAGAGGAGCTCCTCGATCTGCTCCCGCATCCGTTTGAGTTCCTCGCGGCGACGCTCGAGCTGTCCTTCCTGCTCGTGAATCGACCGGTCTCGAGAGTCGAGACTCGCCTTCCGGGCCTGGAGGTCCCGCGCGAGGACTTGGAGGCGCGCCCGTTCCCGTTCCGTCGCCTTGTCCTTCCCCTTGAGGTCCGCGGCCAAGGCCCGGACCTTCCGCGTCTGCTCTTCGATGGCCTCGCGTTCTTTCGAAATCGCTCGGGCGACCAGGGCCTCGACGGCCGCCTCCTTCTGCGAGACCCGTTCGCCCTCCACCTCGAGTTGCTTGAGCATGGCCTTCGATTCGGCCCGTTCTCGTTCGAGGGCCTCACCCTGGGTCTTCAACCGTTTCTCGCGTTGCTCGACTGCCTTCGCCCTCGCCTCGAATTCGGCCTTGGCCGTGTCGAACCGATGTTCGCGCTGTTCGAGGTCCTCTCGGGCCCGGGTCACTTTCCCCAGTTCCTTTTGCTGCGCCTCCAGGAGGGCCTGTTGTTCTGCCATGCGATCATTCAGCTCCCGGCCCTTCGTCTCCGCCGTCTTCTCCGCGTACTTGAGGAGGCTCATGGCCTTCGACTTGATGTCGGCGGCGTCCTCTTCTCGCTTCGCGAGCGAGGCCACCTGCGATTCGAGTTCCTTCGCGCGTTTCGCGGCCTCGATCCGCACCTTGTCCAACTGCGCCTGTTCCTCGGCGAATCGGCGGGCATCCGCCGCGAGGCGTTCCTCGGAGCGCTGCAGCTCCTTTTCGCCGCGGTCGACCGCGGCCTTTTTCTTCTCCAGGCCTTGCGCGGCCTTGCTCGACTCGATCTCTCTTTTTTCCAACGCCGATTCGATCGCGTTCAGGCCTTCCTCTCGCTTCGCCGCAGCGGCCTCTCGGTCTTTGATTCCCGAGGAAGCCTTCGCTAGGTCCGAGAGTTTCTCCTTGAGCTCCCTCTCCCCGCGGGCGAGACCCGTCTCCCGGCTCCCAATCGTCTCCTCCTTCGCCGTCGCAGCCTGTTCTCGGGCCGTGATCGCCTCGAGGCGCTCCGCCAGTTTCTTCGAGTCGGCTCCGACCTGCTTCTCGAGGTTCTTCTGGGTCGCTCGGGCCCGTGCGAGCTCCTTCTGAGCGGCCACGATCCG
>VBMC01000094.1 GCA_005879015.1 Methanobacteriota archaeon | reverse complement strand
CCGGCCATCATTCGTGAGCCGGACCTGTCCTCTCCGTCGACTCCAAGAGGATGCGTTGGAACCGCAATGCGTCGGATTGCATGGAGAGGTTGTTGAACATCACATAGGAATCGTCGTACTCGTCGCAGATCGCCTTGAGGCGCACCAGATTCGCGTCCGTGTACGTGTACCGATACATCGAAGGACCCGGCGGGCTCCCGTGAAGGCGAAAGTACGCCAGGCCGTATGTCGCGGGCTCGTTCGCAAACGGATCGACCACGTGAACGAGACCGATCTCTTCGCAAATCCGTGCGACGAGGTGGGTCGCCCATCCGCCGCGAAGTTCGATCCCCTTCGTGGCGTCCGTCCGGATGGATTCGAAGAAACGGAACAGGGCCGTCCGGTTCGCGTCGGTCGGCCGGAACGTCGACGGGGTTTGGAACACGATCATGTGGGCTCCCAGAGCCTCCGCGACCGCGCGGGTCGCCTCCCAGCCTTCACGCACGGGAGGGGTGTCCTGAAAGTTTCCGTACGCCGCGCGGTCTTCGGGCGGGATCACGCGGCCGGAACGCCGGTAGGTAGGCGATGACGCTTCGTGGGTGATGAATTGGGATGCCTTCACCGCAAACCGGAACCCCGGAGGAGCGAGGGCCCGCCACTTCGCGGCACGGGCCACCGACACCGGATGGTAGAACGTCTCCTGGATCTCGACGGCTGCGAGGTTGCGCATGACGTGCGCCTGACTCCGGCCGAACCCGCACGTGCCCGTCCAGATCACGCCCCGCCGAAGGACGAAAGAAACTATAAAGCCGGCCGCGGAGCATCGCGTCTTCCCGTGAAGAACCAGGAGATCTCGGATCGATTCAACGAAATCGCAGACATGCTCGACATCCTCGGGGAGGACGCGTTCCGGATCATCTCATACCGGCGAGCCGCGCGGCAGCTCGAGGCGCTCACGGAGGACGTGGAGGATCTCGTGCGGGAAGGACGGGTGGCCTCGATCCCGGGGATCGGCGCGGCCCTCGGAGAGAAGATCGAGGAGTACGTGACGACGGGCAAGATCGGATACCACGAGGAGCTCCGCGCGCGGTTCCCGCCCGGAGTGCTTGACATGCTGCGGGTGCGCGGGATCGGGCCGAAGAAGGTGAAGCTCCTATGGCAGGAACTCGGCATCACGGACGTCGAGACGTTGCGAAAGGCCGCGGAGACGCACCGGCTTCGCCGCGTCAAGGGGTTCGGCGAGAAGACGGAAGAAAAAATCCTTCGCAGCATCGAGCTGCTCAAGGAAGGGGAGAGCGTGTTCCTGCTCGCCCACGCGCACGCGGTCGCGACGATGGTGACCGACTATCTGCGGAAGCGAGCGCCGGTCAAAGAGCTCGTGGCGGCCGGGAGCCTGCGACGGATGAAGGAGACCGTCCACGACATCGACATCCTCGCGACGACGAAGGACCCGCGGGCGGTCGCGGAGGCGTTCACGACGATGCCGGGGGTCCGGGAGGTCCTCGCCGCAGGCGAGTCCAAGTCGGTCGTCCTCCTCGACGCCGAGGGCCGGTTCATCCAAGTCGACCTCCGAATCGTCGAGCCTGGGAGTTGGGGGGCGGCCCTCCAATACGACACCGGGTCGAAGGACCACAACATCCACCTGCGGACGATGGCACAGAAACGCGGCCTCATGTTGAACGAGTACGGAATCTTTCGCGACGACTCGAAGGTCGCCGGCGAGACGGAAGAGAGCGTGTACTCGGCATTGGGGCTCTCCTGGATGCCTCCCGAGATGCGGGAGGACCAAGGTGAAATTGAACTCGCCTCGAAAGGCGCAACGCCGCGGCTCGTCGAAGACGGAGACGTCCATGGCGAGTTTCACGTCCACACAAACGCGACGGACGGCGTCGATTCCCTCGAGACGATGGTCGACCAGGCGAAGGCCCTCGGATACGCTTTCGTCGGAATCTCGGACCATTCCGTCTCGTCGGCCGTAGCCTTCGGCTTGAGCGCGGAGAAGGCGCTCGCCCGCCGCGATCGGTTCCGCGAGCTGAACCGCGAGCGGAAGGGCTTTACAATCCTCTTCGGGACGGAATGCGACATCCTCGACGGCGGGCAGATGGACTATTCGGACGAGGTGCTCAAGGAATTCGACTTCGTAATCGGGGCGGTCCATTCGCGGTTCACGCTCCCGATCAAGGAGATGACGGAGAGGATCAACGCGGCCGTCCGCCATCCGTACGTGAATATCCTCGCGCACCCGACGACCCGGAAGATCGGTCAGCGGGATCCCATTCAGGTCGACCTCGATGAAGTGTACGCGGCGTGCGCCAAGGCAGGAACGGCGATCGAGATTGACGCCTACCCGGACCGGATGGACCTGAACGGCCCGCAGGCCCGGGCGGCGAAGAACGCGGGTTGCACGATCGCCGTGGACACGGACAGTCATGCCAAGGACCACCTCGCCTGGATGCACTTCGGCGTCGGGACCGCGCGTCGGGCGTGGCTCACCGCGACCGACGTGTTGAACGCTTGGCCCCTCGAGAAGATCCGCGCATTCTTCCGATGACCCCGATCGTGCGCCTCGCGTCGAACGCCATAGCGACGACCTTGCGGTCGTTGGGCCAATGGAGGAGTCGCATCGCCTCCGATCGCGAGACCCAACGACCCTCGCCGAAACCCGGTTCCGGGCGGACCCGACCGCCGATCGGGGTGGCGAGAAAGTACGCCACGGTCTTGTCCACGTTCACCCCGTCCGGGGGCCAATAGAAGGCGTATCGAACCTCCGTGAGCGGACGAAGGAGCTTCACACGCAGGCCCGTTTCCTCGTGCACTTCGCGGACCGCGGCTTCCTCGTCGGTCTCTCCCGGTTCCAGGGTGCCCTTCGGCAGGACCCACATCGCCTCTCCCGCCTTCCGAAGGAGGAGGGCGCGGCCTTCGCGGTTCATGACGACGGCACCGGCCGAGCGCCCCGGACGCACGGGCTTCCCGGCGCGAGGAGGAGTGCTGCGGACCCTCGCGGGTTTCTTCCGGACTCGACGGGCGATACTTCGGAGATCCGCGCGGAGGGCTGCCTCTAAGCGCGGGTTGTAGAGGACCGCGGCCGGATGGTAGGTGGCCCGCACGGGAATCCCGTCGAAGGCGAGGTCCCGCCCCCGCGCCTCCGACAGCCGCGCGCCGGGGCCTTGGACGCTGTGCAGCGCCGTGGAGCCGAGCGTTACGAGGACCCTCGGTCGGACGGCCTCCATCTGGCTCTGGAGGTACGGCCGACACGCCTCCATCTCGTCCGCCTTCGGCGCCCGGTTCGCGGGGGGTCGACACTTGACCACATTCGTGACGAAGACGTCCTTCCGCGAGAGTCGGGCGGCGGTGAGGGCCCTATTGAGCACCTTGCCGGCGGACCCCACGAACGGTCGGCCGGCCGCGTCTTCTTGCCGTCCCGGCGCTTCACCGATCAGGAACATGTCGGCGTCGACGGGGCCTTCCCCTGGGACCGCCCGGGTCCGGTTCCGGTGCAGCCGACACAGGGTGCATTCCCGGACCTTGGCGGCGACCTCCTCGAGGACGATGGCACGTTCGCGCGACGCGCCCACGAGGCAGGATGGCCGGGCGCGTTCATAGCCTTCCCGGGATCACTCTTTGTGTTCCGACACCCGGTTCGTGAGGGCCTTGATCTTCGGCTGGACCCGTTCGATCTTCCCCTCGAGCTTCGCTCGGATCCGTTCGAATTTCCGTTCCGCCTTCAGGCGGTCCACGGTGTTTTCCTTCATGGCGTGCTGGGCTCGCCGAATCTCCGCGCGGTACCCCGCCTCAATCCTCCGGAGTCGTTTCAGTTTTCGTTCGAGCTTGTCCGCGGCCGGAATCTCCGAACCCCCGCGCCGGCTCACCCGAACCGCGGGCCTCAGTTGTAGGACCGCTTCCGGGCGATTACCACGTCGAGGACGCCATTAGTATACGTGTACTTCAGCGTGTCGCGGTCCGCGTCCAGGGGCAAGTCGACGACGCTGAAATAGGAGCGGTCCCCGTCGCCTTGGAGGACGAGCTTGCCCTCGTCCAAGCGTACCCGGATGCCCTCACGCGCGACGCCCGCCATCTCTGCGGTGAGGAAAATCGCGGATTCCGTGAGGATCACGTCGACCAAAGGATCCCGCGTCCGGATCTCCTCGCCCTCCAACGCAGGCCGTGGCGTCTCGAGCCTCGCCTCGCGCGAGCGGGTCGTAAAGCCGTAGATGAACGGTTCCCGGAAAACCCCCAGCTTGCCCTCGAAGGCATCCTTGAGCATTCGGTGAAGCGCCCGCCGGGTTTCCTCGAACTCGTCCTCAACACTCATGAAGGAATCTTCGCCTTCCTTCCGGACCGCACGGCCTTCCGAGCGATTCGGCCTCAACCCACTGAGGAAGAAATGCGGTCGAGATTTCATATAGTTTTCGAGCGAGGACGTATTTTCTCGGGGAACTCGAACACAGCCTATGTCACGATGAGCACGGTCGGGGGCAGGGACGGGTCCTACGGTCAACCGGGCGGCGGGGTCGGGCGGAGTGGTGCCGGGGGCTTCGCGGCGGCCGTCGGCGCTGCGGCCGGGGGGGGCTGCGCGGTCCGCGGCGAGATCCGGCCGACGGCGACCTGGGACACCCGTTCGACCAGCATCCGGTAACGAGGGATCCCGACGAACTCAATCCGGTCGTTCACGAGGATGGCGGGACCGAATTGCAACTTGTATTTCGTGAGGAGGGGTTTGCTACCTTCGGGCGGGACCACCTCCACCTTCCAATCCGCATGGTCCTTCCGGAGTCGTTCCGCGACCTCCTGGATCCGGCCTTCCTGGAAGTCTTGGACCGACGAGAGGAAGGTGACCGCGACCATGTCGTCTCCCGCGCGTACCGGAGCGCCGCACATAAAGTTTGTGCGGGACGTCGGGGAGAAAGACCATGGGGCCTGCACGCCTCCCGGACCGCATGCGGTTCCTCGTGGCCTCGGAGGGAGACGAGGCCGGTGTCGACCAGCAAGAGGAGCTCCTCCGCCTCGCCTCGTGGACGCGGGATGA
>VBMC01000093.1 GCA_005879015.1 Methanobacteriota archaeon | reverse complement strand
TCGAGGCACGCCGTTCTCGGACGTTCGGCGGACGAGTATGCCTTTCGTGCGATGTGTTCAATTCGTTGCTGGAGGCCGTCCGCGACGGTCTCCGCGCGTGCCTCGATGCCGCAGGCCCGGCCGATCCGTTCGATGTCCTCCAGTACGTCGACCAAGTGGTGCGGGTCGAGGGACACGATCTCAGGCGGTCGCGGAAGGTTCCTCGCTATGTCCTCGACGTCCCCGAGGGTGGGGGCGCACACCTCGCAAAGGCCTTGCGTCAGAATCAGGTCCGGCTTCGTGGAACGAAGCGCTTGTGCGTCGACCTGGTAGAGCGCACCCGCCGATTCGAGCCGCTCACCGACCATTCGGCTCGTCTCGCCGCTCGACTTGCCCTCATATTGGAGCAGGGATCGGCTCACGATCCGTTTTGTCCTGGCCGCGGGCGGATGGTCGCATTCCGGCGAGACGCCGACCACGTCGTCGCCGAGCCCGAGGGCGTAGCAGATTTCCGTGGCCGCGGGGAGGAGGGAAACAATCCGCATGCCGCTCGACGGTCAGATACACCACGGCCTCTAAAAGTATTGTTCAAGTGCGCTCGGCGCCTTTTTCCAGGAGAGATGAACCGGAAGCAAAGGGGAGAGAATCGACGCTGCACGGCCTTATGCCGTCGCGCCGAATCCAAAAATGGAAAGAAGGTCGGGGTTTACCCGACCGTGCTCTGACGATGTTCGAATCGCTTCGAATTGGCCGTGACGATGCCGTGCTCGATGACGGACTTCCCGCCGTTCACGCCTTCGATCGCCTGGGTCACCAGGGCGACCGCGGCATCCACCGAGATGTCCGGACGGTAGCCCTTCACGATCGTCTCAAGGGCATCGTCCGCAGACTGTCCGATCGCGAAGGCAGACCCTTTGAACGTGGTCCCGCTCGGGTCCACCTGAATCAGCTGCACGCCGAGGTGGTCGATGCCCGCCAGGAGGACAGATGCGCCGAATGGACGGACGGCGTACATCGTGAACTCATGCAGGTATTCCGACAGGTTCCGCGAGAGGGTGCCCACGTCGATTGGCTCGTCGTAGACGATCCGATGACGCTGGGCAGCGACCCGGACCTGGTCGAGGAGCGTCGTCACGTCGCCGATGTAGCCACTCCCCGTCGCCCCGATGTGGTCGTCGACGACGAACACCTTTTCTGCGGGCTCCATCAGCGGCCGAGTGGGCTTCACCTGGCTTGACAGCAGGGCGAAGTCTTTCGTCTTCAGCCCGAGGGTCGTCGAACCGCGGCTCACGGCCTGGAGGGCGTAGTCGACCTGGACGAGCCGGCCTTCCTGGTTGTAGAAGAACGGCATCCGACCCATTTCCGTCGCCATCTCAGTTCGCCTCCAAGGAATGGCCGTTCGGGATGGCGAGGACGTCCACGCCGTTCCCGCTGCCCGGATCGCGTTCCATCGCGGCGCGGACCGCGGCTTCCGCGAGCTTCCTCGCTTCGTCGAGAGAGAATTCCTTTCGGAACCCCTGCTCGAGCACGCCGTATGCGATCGGCGAGCCGCTCCCCGAGGACATGAAGTCCTCCGAGGTGATCGCCCCGCTCATGTCGCTCGTGTACACGTGGGCCCCTTCCTGATCGACGCCCGCGACGACGAGTTCCACGTAGAACGGGTTGTACGACTTCATGCTCGAATAGACGATGTTCGAGATCAGCTTCGCGCTCTCTTTCACGGACAGCGGGTAGCCGCGACGCAACGCGAGCAGCCGACGTTCGGCCTTCGCGAGGTTCACGAGGTATTCCGCGTCCGACATTGCCCCGGCGATCGCCACCGCGGTCGCGCCATCGAGGGAGAAGATCTTCTGGACCACCTTGGATCCGACGAAGAACCCCTTCGAGGCGCGCTTGTCTGCCGCGAGGACGACGCCGTCCTTGCTTCGTATTCCGACCGTTGTGGTCATGTCGAACCTCACGGTCTCTATATCGACAGTTGGGTATGTTGACTCGAAATCGAGCAAACAGGTCACACAACTCGGGCTGGGGTACCGGTGACAAGAAGTCCTCTATCCTCGACCGGATTCAACCGGAGCGACGGAGGGACCGCGGGCGGCTATCCCAGATGCGACGATTCCCCCAGCAACCGGCAACACTCGCGAGCGGAATGGAAACCTTCGGCATACGCCCCCCTCTTAGGCTAAATGAGGAGTCTGAAGAATCAGCCGCTCAAACCGGAATGGCCAGGTCCCGAGACCTCGCGGGAAATGTGCTGGAACAGCTGATGACCCAAACGGGCGGCTTCGTCCAAACGATCCGGAGAGAGGACCTTCGCGATCACAGCGAGATGGCCCGGCCGGATCAACGTCTCCAACCGAATCGAGTCGTCCTCGAGTGCCCATGCCAGCCGCATGCCGTCCGCGGATTCGGACAGACCGTACCATCGAAGAGGTCCAATCCAGCTGCCATGGACGCCCTGTACAAGAGCCCGTAGATCCAGGTCCGCAGGCAGATACGTCTGGAGAATCGTCACTCCATGCTCCTCGGATGAAAAGGCACCGGGACTGATCACGCTGAGCGCCCTCGGGGTCACGCGATAACCGAGCTCCGTCCGCTCGACGAGATTGTCGTCGGAGAGCCGATGGAGGGCCCGAGACAACTGTTCTGGATGGATCCCCAGCCGGCGCCGGAGGCCCTGGAATGCCACGCGAGAGGCCGGATCCTGAGAGAGGAATTCGAGGACCTCCCGATCGTGCTCCCGAAGGTCGGGCAGATCCGACTCGATGCGAGGTTCGCCACCCTCTGGCACCATTGATAGGCGCCCAGGACGTCGGCGACGGATAAATCTGCGTCAGCCAGAATCGAAAGGGGGAAAGGCAGGGAGCTCCGGGAGGTCGGCGCTCCCTCTCATGCCGCCAAGGCGCCCTTCCGGATAACCGGACGACCGTCGATCGTGACCGTCGCACCCGTGAGACTCGCGCCGAGGTAGAAGTCCGTCTTGTTCTTCCCGCCGGGGACCTCGTCGTTCGCTCCGACCGCGACGTATACGTTTCCGGCGACGATGGCATCTTGCAGGAACCCCGATTGGGCCTTCGGATTCAGTCCGATGTCGAGGTATCCAAGGAGGTCCTTCGGCCCCTTCGCCTCTTCCCACTCGGACCGGATGAGATCCTCGTTCTCCGAAGCCGAGAATTTCACCATCCGGCCTCCATCGAAGGCGACTCGGACGTCGCGGATCCATCGGCCGAGCCACGCGATGGGCCGATCGAAGACGATCGTGCCGTCCCCGGACTTTTCGTCCGGGACGACGAACGCTTCGCCCGCGGGGATGTTTGCCATGTTCTCTCCCACGTCGAGATCCTCCTTGGTGACGATCCCATCCTCGATCCCGGCGGGTCTCCCGACTAGGTCGCACGAGAACCGCGTTCCGTTCGGATGCGTAATCTCGAGCCGGCCTTTCTTCGCTAGCTCGCGCGTAACTTTGCGGCCGACGCGAACGATCTGCTGACCATCCACGGAACTCGCCTCGAGCACCATCGCCCGCCACGCCGGAAGGTCGAATCCGTACGAACGGGCGCGGCCCTCTGTGACATACCCGAGGCCCAGACGAGCGCCTCGCAGCCGGTTCCGCTTCGCGCGGCGGTACCATTCGTCGTTGTACGCGGTGGAGGCGCTGAATTTCTTCCCCGCCTCTCGGATCTTCGTGATGTCGGCGGGGCCCGGAATGAAGACGTAGCCATCGGCTTCCGACATGGCTTTCCACTCGTGGCTCCCGACCTTTCCGAGTTTCGATTCCGGCAATGTGTTGACGGACTTCCAATACATGTCCTCGTCCTCGAAGAGGAGCATCGGGCGCGCCCCGGCGGCCCGGACCTGATAGACGACCTCCGTCGCGATCGGGAGTCCGTGGTTCCACGTTTCCACAATCACGTTCTCTTTCGGCTGGATGTGCAAGGTCCTTCGGATGACGTTCTTCGCCAAGGCTTCGTATTCGGACACGGTCGTCTCCCCGGCCTGCGAAGTCGCCAATCGCATAAATACATACTCCCGCCTCGCGAGGGAAGGCCCTGCGATGTCGGCTCAGCAAAGCGGGCGTCAACAGCAGAAAAACATCAGGGTCCTTGTTGACGCCGCAAGAGCGGTCCACCCTCGGAGGAGCGGTTAGCGTGGGCCCATTCGGGTGACGTCTGCCGGCGGGATGATCTCATCCTGGAGGCTGTCCACCTGGAGCGTGGCATGGGTAATGCGAAACCGTTCGCGCAACAGTTCCTGGACGGAATCAACGATCTTTCCCGCGTCCTGCACGGTCGCCGTCCCGGAGACGGAGATGTGGCCGGTGAGCACGACGAGGCCGGACGTGACCGTCCACACGTGCAGGTCGTGCACGCCGCGCACGCCGGAAATCGACAGAATCGCATCCGCCACGTCTTGCGGTCGAACGTCCTCGGGAGTGCCCTCGAGGATGATCCGAACGGAATCCCGGAGCAGCCGCGCGGTGCTCGCGCCGATCAGGATCACGATGAAGACGGCGATCAAAGGATCCAAAATGAAGAGGTTCGTCGCGGCGATCGCCACGGCGCCGGAGACGACTCCCACAGACCCGAGGGTGTCTCCATACGCATGGAGGAACGCCCCGCGGATGTTGATGTTCCGCCGGGCCGAACGACCGAGGAGGGTGATGATGGCGAGGTTTGCCGCAAGGCCCGCCAGCCCGACGAGGAACATCGTCCCCCCCTCGACTGCCTGGGGGTGCGCGAACCGACCGTACACGGCGAAGGCCAGGGACGACGCGATTGCAGCGAGAAGCACCGCGTTGATGAAGGCAGCGAGGACCTCGATCCGATGGTATCCGAACGACATCTGTGGCGTGTGCGGTCGCCCTGCGATCCGGAGGGCCGCGAGGCTCAAGCCCAACGCGACCGCATCCGTGCCAACATGGCCGGCATCGCTCAGGAGGGCCAGCGAACCGCTCCAGACGCTCCCGGAGGCTTCCACGAGGGCCGCCGTGACGGCGATCCCGAGAGCTGCAGCGAGACGGCGCTCCAACCTAAGGCGGGGGCCATGGGTGTCCGTTGCCATCCGATGCGACGAACGGCCTCGGAGGGCATGAACCTTCTTCGGACGCGCTCGCCCCCCCGATCGCGACCCGTCTGATCCGTGCGAATCGGTGCGGAGTGAAAAGGATGGCGGCCCCGGAAAAGACTCATCCATAGTGATCGCATGCGAGGAGCTGTGCGGGCCCGAAATCGGCTGGAACTGGCAAAGACGATCGCGGCTGACCTTCGGAGGCAGGAAGGCCGGAACCTGGTGGCGGTCGGTGTCTACGGTTCCGTCGCCCGCGGCGATGAGCGGTACCACTCGGATATCGACCTACTCGTCATCGTTCGCCGCAAGCGGCGGCGAATCCAACATCGGATTCGCGATGGGATTCTCGTGACGGCTTCCACGAGGGCCGCCGTGACGGCGATCCCGAGAGCTGCAGCGAGACGGCGCTCCAACCTAAGGCGGGGGCCATGGGTGTCCGTTGCCATCCGATGCGACGAACGGCCTCGGAGGGCATGAACCTTCTTCGGACGCGCTCGCCCCCCCGATCGCGACCCGTCTGATCTTGTTCGACACGGATGCCCACGTCCTGAAGACGGGACGCCGGGCTTTCGTTGAGCTCCGCCGGTACGGCAAGCTCGGCGAGTCGATTCGCCGGCTCCGGTACGACTCGCTCCGCCTAGCGGAAACCCTGGATCTTTCGGAGTATGTGTGGGAAAAACTTCTCGATCGCGCGGCGGCCAAAGGGGTCCGTCTCCCACCCTTGCCGCGGGATGCCCGCGCAACCCTTTAGGCTCAGCCCTCCATCCTGACCGCGGTAGGGTCTCGCATCGGTTCGGGTTTTGCGGCTTTCCAGTTGGGCGTGGATTCGGCGGGAGCCGCCTGGTACCTGTTCGGGCTTTTTGTCTATGCGGCCGCCGCGGCCATCTTCCTCCCTACTCCCGTCGAGGTCCTCTTACCCTTCCATCGGGAAGTCGATCTCGCCGCCAAGGCGATTGTCCTGGGAGCGGGAAAGGCGGTCGGCGCGATCGCCGTCTTCTACGTGGGCTACAAGGTGAACCCGTTCATCGAGCGGTGGATGGGCCGCCACCCGCTCGGGGCGCGAATCCTGAAGTTCTTAGAATCCTTTGTACGGAAGACCGGATGGGTCGGGCTGACCGTCCTGCTCGCGATTCCGTTCATGAGCGACACCGCGGTGAACTATTTCTTCTCCCTGTTGAATGAAGAAGGACATGCGATCGGTCGTTGGCCCTTCATCATCGCGAACCTGATCGGAGGGATCGTCCGGACCTATGTGTTCCTGTGGCTTTTCCCCGGCTGATGCCGCGGTCTTACTTCGGGGCAATCCCTCGTTTCGTGGCGCGGGCGAAGGCTTCGAGGAAACCTTGCGTCAGGTCGCTGGCCGTGATGATCCCCTCCACCTTGTCGAGGCGTGTGACGACGAGCCACCGGGTCTCCTCCTCGAGCATCACGCGGGCCGCCGCGCGAAGGGTCGTGAGCGGACTGACCGTTGCCACAGGCGAGGTCATGATGTCCCGGACCAGGACCTTCGATGGGTTCCTTCCGGTCGACGTGACCTTCCACAGGATATCGCGGTCGGTGACCAGGCCGATGGGTCGGCCATACTTGACAACAACGAGACCACCGATCTTCTTCGACGCCATCCGCTTCGCCGCATCCAAGACCGTCCGTTCGGGATCGATTACGATGACGCTTTTCGTCATCACGTCCCGAACGAAGACCATGCCGAACCCCGAGGACCCTGCGGCTCCCACCCGGGTCGATACCGCAGTTGCCTCGGCCAGCGAGCGACCTATCAGAGCATGAAGGCTTCGAACGTCCGGACGTCGCAGCTATTACGCGGTCGTCGAAGCGGGAGTCGGCAAGATCTCGGTCCCCGCTTCCTTCTGCTCCCATGGGAGGCGCTGGCCGAGCGCATTCAGCCGCAATCGGTTCTTGCAGGCCGGGTATTTCGAACAACCGAGGAAGGCCCATCCGTTCCGGGCGCGACGCCGCACGAGACGGCCTTCCGCACAAACGGTGCAGGGCCCGTAGTCCTTCTCCAGGAACGTCGCGTCTCGGATCCAACGGCTGAGCGAGGTCCGATGCGCCTTCAATTCCGCCACGACGGCGTGGAGCGCACTCCGAGATTCTGTCACCACGTCCTCGAGAGTCGCATGGCCTTCCGCAATCGCCGTCATGCGTTCCTCCAGATGGCGGGTCATCTCCGGACTCGCGATGTCGGGGCCATAGATGGTCAGGGCGTCCACGAGGGCCCGTCCCGCGGCGGTCGTTCGCATGGAGCGGCCGGTGACGAACTGCCGGCGGAAGAGCAGATCCAGGATCTCATGACGCGTCGACTTCGTGCCGAGTTCGAGGCGTTGCATCGCCAGGAGGAGGGACCCTTGAGAGTGGAGCGGAGGGGATTTGGTTCGGTCTTCGACTACCCGGATCTCTTGGATCGGGACCGCCTCGCCTTCGGAAAGGGAAGGCAGCTCCGTGATCGTCTCAGGCTCCGGGA
>VBMC01000092.1 GCA_005879015.1 Methanobacteriota archaeon | reverse complement strand
GTGGATCACCCGTTGTTCGAGGTGGTTCGACTCTCGGCCGCGATAGACGACGTAGAACAGTAACGCGTGGCCGCGGCCGAAGGCGACGTGGTGCCGGTCTCCCATCTCGATGCTCCGGACGTCCCCGATGCCCATGCTGTGGAACGAGTCGTCCATGAAGTTCTGGATCGCAGTGAACATGGACGCGACGAGATCGGGGTCTTTGTCAGAAGGGAGAGTGCGAGACAGATGGACGAGGGGGGTGCCCCCCGAGTCAGTGAGATACACATGCTCGACGGTTCGTCGAAGCGGATGCGGGAGTTCGACCACGCCGCCCTCGGTGGCTGTGGCGCCCTTAATTCCTTCTGCGGCCATTATCTGCGACGATACTGCCTAACCGAGGGAGCCGGTCATCGCCTTCCGACGTCAGGTCGCGGCAGGTGCTCTCTGGGAGTGCGACATCCCGAGCAGGTAGCCGCCGAAGCCGATGCCCCATGTCAGGACTGGGTAGGCGACCATCCGCTCCATCCCACCGTTCCCGAGACCCAGGAAGTTCTTCGAAACGTACAGGCCGAGGGCGGCGAGCGAGCCGACTCCGAGCAGGACCGACACGTAGGAGAACGGGGGACGAAGGATTCGGAACGCGAGGATGGCGGACAGTCCCGCGAAGAGGAACGTGATGAACGAGACGATGGTGTGGAGGAAGCCAAAGGCCTCCGTGAAGACGCCGACCCCGACGGCTCCGACTCCCGCGAGGAGGACCGCGATCATGAGGAATCGATCCTTGAATTCGCGGAAGATGAACCAAGACGTTGCGAGGATGGTGATGCCGAGCAGGATGATCGACGTGTTGAAGACCGGCGCCCCGGCTCGGACCCCGAGGTCGCTAATGTAGTTCGTCGAGACGCTGTAACTCGGATCCACCGCTTCGGCGATGATCATGCCGATCGCGAACTGCGTGGTCCCGGCGAGGAGGAACAGGCCCGCCCACTGTCGGTCCTCGAGGCGCATGCCCGTGGGGAGGCGGTCACCGGACCTTAATCATTTCGAGATTCCCGCGACGTCCCGTCGGATCTGCGGCTCGTCGACCTCCTCGATCGCTTTGTCGAACCACGCGCGGGCTTGGCGATACTTCGTCGCAAGATCCTCCGGGTCTGTGACGAAGGCCAGGCCTTCGAGTCGACGGACGACATCGGGAGGCATCTCCCGATACACGTAGCGCATGCGGAAGTCGTAGTGCCGCGGGCCGTACCGCATTCGGAGGGCTCCGACGAGGGACGGGATGACAAGGGCTCGATAGAACTCGAGGGCCTCGAGCTTGTTGCCTCTCAGGAGCTCCTTCTCGACGAAAGGACCGAACAACTCCATCCGTTCGCGGAGGCGCCTTCGATGATCGAGGAGGCCCCGAACGAACGCCTCGCGATCGAGTGGGGGGATTTTGATCGAGTCATCCTTGTTGAACAGGAAGACGGCCTCGCCGTGGACCTCTCGCACGAGGAACTTGTCCGGGGCGGAGACCGTCAGCACCGCGAGGTCGACGAGCAAGAATTCACGTGTCTTGTCGAGGCGGTAGAACTTCTGGGAGATCCCCGAGGCGGGAGGCCAAGTCACCTCGTGGGTCAACTGTATCGGAGACAAACGGGTCAGGGCTTGTTCGACGACTTGGAAGGTCGTTGGCACCGTGTCATCGTCGACGACGATGTACAGGTCGATGTCGGACCATTCGTCGATTCGATTGAACGCGGCGGCTCCGGCTTCCCAGAACGCGTGGACGTACGAAAGGGGTTCGAGGGCCTCGGTCAAGGCCTGAACGATCAAATCCCTGGATACTTTCCTCCCGCGAGCCATACGACTCCGACTGGATGGCTCAGTCGGCGATAAATCCCCCTTGGATCGTAGCTCGGTGAGGGGCGGCTAGGATAGACTCGGGCGCTTCGAGACAATTACCTCGCTGAGACCGGCGCCGCTCGCACGGCGAGGTCCTCCAGGTCTTCCGTTTTAAGCGCGGACAATTCGTTGTCCGGTATCCCCAGCCCAATCCGTTTTCCGACATTCCCCATCCCTCTGGGTGACCCGAATCGGTACCAAGTCGGTTGTCCCGAGGCCGTCTTTCTGGCCACTTCCGCGACTCCGTTATCGATCAGGTAGTGGATCATGAGACGCCGGCCCTCGTTCGACAAGTCCGGAAACCGGCCATGGGCAAGCTTCGACACCTCGAGACTCGAGACCTCTTGTCCCGTGAGGTCCCAGGCGAACTCGAAGGCATCATATGCATCATATGGGTCGAAGGGGGCCGATCGGTTCACCGAGGGCTTCGCGTTCCTCTCCATGATGAACGCATCCGCCTCATCGATTTTCTCCTGGAGTTCCGTGAACTTCTGTACCTGCGGATCCCGGAGAAGAAGTTCCAGTTCTGCCGTCCACGCCTTACGTTGAGACCGGACGACCAATGCCTGGTCTTCCGGAGAATTAGGGGTCAATTCCCATCCTCGCGTCCGCCGACAGGACATAGTGGCTATATAATAGTGTCTGGTCAATGTCCAATCAGCACTATTGCCTAGCGACCTGTCTCGCCGGGAAAAATTGTGCCAGATAGATTCATGTATTTCGAATTTATCCGGGGCCCTCGCGGTGTTTCTTTGCATCGGGTTGTCACCGTGTTTGGTAAGAAGGAATTTGCGACGATACGGCTCTATTGCAAGCGCAACCGACTGAGTCTCTATGCCTTGGCGAAGGCCGCAATCCGGGAATATGTGCAGCGCCATCCTTGATCCCAGGGGGTGGCCAGGCGAGGTAGGCGATCCGACCCCGCGCGCAGAGTCGTCGTGGGGAGGGGTCGTGTCGCATCCGGAGCGCCTCGAGGCGGGCCTGGGACCAACTATATAATAGTGCGTCACTCATAGGCAATATCCACTAGTGTTCATCGCATGCGTTAAGTGACATACGTTAATCTACTCTGAACGTATCTTGGAGTACGGAGGAGATACGCTTTGAATCGGATCGTCACCGTGTTTGGCCAGAAAGAGTTCGCGTCACTGCGCGCCTTCTGCAAACGCAACCGACTCAGCCTCTACTCCCTCGCGAAGACATCGATCCGAGAGTACGTCCTGCGCCACGCGTGATCCGGGTCGTTTCCAAGCGACCTTCGCTTCGACTCCTGAGTGCATCAGGCACTAGGTCCGAAAGCTCGTCCTCCATGTGCGGATCTTTGCGATCACCGCGTCAATTTCTGATTGAGCTATCGGGGATGGACCGGTCCATTGGATTCGCTGAGTGAGATCACCGATGTGGGAGGACTACCGTCTGGAAGCACGACGGGCAAGCCGCGATCAGCGACCGTGGAAGAGAGGCGCGTGACGCGGACCGCGACACCCACAGCACCGAGCATGAGGACCGCCGCGACGAGAAACGGGAGACCGAGCAGGTCGAACTGGGCGCGGTATCCGATGGCCAGCGAGTACACGAGCCCGAAGAAGATCGGACCAATGGCTCCCGTGAGACCCGCGATGCTCGCGTTCGCACCTTGCAGCTGCCCCTGTTCTGACGGGCCGACGCGACGGGTCATCAGGCTCTGCAAGGCGGGCGCCACAAATCCGATCGGTGCGAAGACGAAGGCGGCGAGCAGCAGGACGATGTCGTTCGGGGCGAGACCCCAGACGACCATCGCGGCCGACCCGAAGAGCAGGCCCGTCAGCAACGCTTTGCGCTCGCCGAATCGCGTGATGAACCGTCTCACAAGCCCTCCTTGGACCGTGATGTTCAGAGCGCCCACAAGCGCGAGGGAAAGGCCGACCTGGAACTCCCGCCACGCGAAGCGATCGAATGCGTACAGGACGAATACGGTCGGCAGGACCTGGAACGCCATGAACTGGACGAACGTCACGGCCGCAAGGCCGAAGAGAGTCGGATGAGAGCGGAGCAAGGTGAGGGATCCAACGGGATTCGCACGACGCCAAGCGAGGCGTTGCCGGTGCTCCTTTGAAAGCGACTCCGGGAGGACGAACAGCCCGTAGCTTGCGCTGGCGAGGGAGAACGCCGCGGCGCCCCAGAACGGAATGCGAATGCCGAAGGTACCCAGGACGCCTCCGATGGCCGGACCCGCGATGAAGCCGATGCCCCACGCGGCTCCGACCATCCCGAACGCGCCGGCGCGCCGCTCGACCGGCGTCACATCGGCCACGTAGGCCGCGGCGGTCGCGAAACTGGAGGACATGATCCCGGACAAGATGCGCCCGACAAAGAACCACGGCAAGCTCTGCGCCAGCGCCATGATGATGTAGTCGAGTCCGAGTCCGAACCCGGACAGGATCAGGACGGGGCGGCGGCCGAAGCGATCCGAGAGCACGCCGATGAGCGGCGAGAAGAGGAACTGCATGAGGCCCCAGATCGTCACGAGGAGCCCGTAGATCGCGGCGGTCTCGGCCTTATCCCCGACGAAGTTCGTGATCAGATGCGGGAGGACGGGGATCGTGATCCCGAGAGCGAGGGTGTCCAGGATGATCGTGACGTATATGAAGGCCATCGCGGCCTTGCGGTCCGCCCGCCCTTTGATCCGAAACCCGATTTTCAAGGGCCGGCCGATAAAGAGCGCGGTTTATGAAGGTTGAGGGGAGGGGTCTGCGAAATGGAACCGCGACGTGAGGGGCTTAGGCCGCGGGCGTCGCCGCATCCGTGGGACGGGTCAGAGTTCGAAGGTGGTCGGCCGCGACCCGGCGGAAGGCGGCCTCCACATTGGCCCCGGTCTTGGCGCTCGTTTCGAACCAAGGCCAGCGGAACTCATGGCACAGGACTTCGATTTCGCTCGACGGGATCGTCTTGGGCCCTCGCTGGTCCGATTTGTTGGCGAGGACCACGACCGTGACGTTGGGTCCCGCGACGGATGCGACGGCCTCGTACCATTGCGGGAGGTCGTAGAGCGTCTCCGGTTGGTTCACGTCGCACACGAGGAGGACCCCGGCCGCGTTCATGAAGAATGCATCCTTGAGGAGCTCCCGGAACTGGTGGTTCCCCATGATGTCCCAGATCGCGGCGCCGACGGTCACGGACGACCCGGGCCGCCCGGGATCGTCCACGGCGAACTCCTTCGAGCTGATCTTGGTCCCGAGGGTCGAGATGTACCTCTCTTCGAACGTGTCCGACACGAACCGGCGGGTGAGGGATGTCTTGCCGACGCCGGGGTTGCCCGCCAACGTGATCTTGATGGTGAGGTCCGCCTGGGGCCGTCCGCCGCCCTTGGAACGCCGCGCCATTCGGCTGTCAGCCGCCGACCGGGGCGATAAGGGTTTCCCGAAGGGAATCAGGCGTGGTAACGGACCGCGCGACCCAGCGTTGGCAGGCGGTATCCCTTCCGCAGAAACCAGGCGAGGTCCGCATCCAAATTTCCCGTGCTCGAGCGCAGGCCGTCCCACTTTTCGAGCCGGGGACCGTAGGCCGTCTCGAGCCCCGCGAGGAACCGGACGAGCCGCGAAGGGAGCGCCCGCGGCTTCGTGCCCTTCCCGACGACCGCCAGGTACAGGAACAGGCCTTTCGCGATCGTCACTTCCTTGTCGTCGACCTGGAAGCTCTTGAGCTCTCCGCCGGTGCCCTGAGGCCCTTGGAAGGAGTCCCGGACGAACTGGTGTACGAGGGTCAGCATGGCAGACGTGGCCACCTCGTCCCGCGGTCCA
>VBMC01000091.1 GCA_005879015.1 Methanobacteriota archaeon | reverse complement strand
AACGGCAAAGAAAGAGGTCGCGAGGGCCGAGCCGCCGCCTCTTCGGCGGGGCCGCCCGAAGCCCTCGCGGGTGGGCGTTGGTTGGGGGGAGGATACTTGAGCTGCCTCTAGCGAAGTCCGATGAAACCTTGGTCGTTGAACGCGACGGGGCCGAGGTCCCAGGAGGCCTGCACGGTCTCCGGAGGCTGCACGTCGACCGGGACCGCGTGGTTGTTCTGCTCCTCGATTTCCCGGGCCGCGTTCTCGATCTCCTCCGTGAGCGTCGAGAGGTAGGAGCGGCTGAGGTGGTCCACGACGCCCTTTACGATCGTGACGACCATGAACGAGATGACCTGCATCGCTTCGTTGAAGGAGAGCTGGTCCGCGAACCGGTCGAGCGAGTTGTTGTCGAGCACGATCACGCTGTCCGCCTCGGCGCGGAGCGCCTCGAGTCCGGCCCGCGCGACCTCCGTGCGGCCTTCCACCTCGAACGGGAGAATCGCGATTCCCACGGTCACGGCGCCATTCGCTCGGGCCGCGCGTGCGACGACGGGTGCGGCTCCGGTGCCCGCCGCGCCGCCGAGTCCGGCGACGATGAAGACGATGTCCGAGGACAGCGAGGCCCGGAGGGCCCCTTCCTGGTCCTCCGCCGAGACGCGGGCGGCGACGACCCGGTCCTCGTCCTCCGAGTGGGGGAGGAGGATTTTCACGTCGCACTCCGCCTTCGACAGACCCGCAGGGTCCGTGTTCACGGCGACTGTCTCCACGCCCTTGATCTCGCGGTCGTAGAGCGCGCTCACCATCTTGCCGCCTGCCCCGCCGACCCCGACGACCGAGATCTTCGGGTCGACGGCGTCTTCGAACAGGCTGCTGATGACCTCGTCCACGTAGTCCCTGGGTACCATCGATCCAACTCCGACTATCCTGCGACTTGTCGAGGGAGGCCGGAAGGAGATCCCCTCGGCGAGAGGAGTGCATCCCATCCCTTCTGTTCGGGTCCCATCCCGTTTTCCCTTCCCTTCCGTTTTGGAGATTACTTCCTTCCGGCCTTCGTCACGCCCCGCTGCCTCATCGCGGGATGACTCCGTCCTTCTCTCCGGTCGAGACCGAGACCACTTTGCCAGTCGCCTTGTCGACTTCCTGCTTGTGGTCCTGGATCTCCTTGACCCGTTCCCGCGTGAACCATTCCTCGATGCTTCGGACGATGGCATGTTCCCGATTCAGGAGGTAGCCGTCCGCGACGAGGCGGTCGATGAGGTCGAGGTAGTACCGGGGAACGTGGATCGTCACTCGATCCCCGCCCTCACGGATGGCCTGGATGTACGCCTGGACCGCCTCGCGGACCAGTTGGGAGCGGTTCCCGTGGGACGTGTTCTCTTTCAAGAACGCATCGATCAGCTCGAGGTTCTCTTTCTCGAGCCGAAGCGTGATCCGCTCGTTTTCGTCCATCCCAGACTCCTCGCCTCGAACACGGGAATGGGTATGACAGGGTCATACACCACTCCGGCATTTCTTGGCGTGTCAGCCGCTGTATCCAGGACGACCCTACATATACGTTTTGTCAATTGTCATACGACGTAGGACAAGACCCCTCCATCATCGTCGGAGCTCGTGCCCGATCGAGGGCGCTTAATTTTATTTCGTATGCCAGATAGAAGAGGCGCTTTTTTCGCGGAAACGAGCGTCACCAACGAGGGTCGAACACCGCGAAAGCTTTACGCGAACGCTTCCTATGGGCCGCCGTGGCCCGGAGAAAATCGGCCCCGCGAGCTCGTCGAGCGAGCCGACGGGCGATTCGTCCGGCATCGAAACTCTCTCGTCGCCGGTCCAGTCCCGCGAAGCGTCATCGCTCGAAAACGCCTCGGCGGGGGCCGCGGCTGCGCCCCCGGGCGCGTCCTCGTGCCGCAAGGCGACAGACTCCACAGAGGGTCGCCTCGCCGCGGAAGGAGATCGACCTACGGGAGTTCGAGGGGCGATGGCAAGCCGCCTGGGATGACGCAGACGTCTATGTCGCGAGAGCGGATCCGGCGCGGCCCAAGTGGTACTCGACGGTCCCGTATCCGTACATGAATGGATACCAGCACCTCGGCTTCGGGACCTCGTTCCTTCGGGCGGAATTCCAGTCCCGATACCGCCGGATGCTCGGGTACAACGTCCTCCATCCGCAGGGATTCCATTGCACGGGTCTCCCGATCCTCGGCGCCGCGAAACGCATCGCGGAGAAGGAGCCGAAGCAGTGGGACATCCTGAGGAAGATGGGGATCGCGGACCGCGACATCCCGAAGTTCGCGGACCCCATGCACTGGATTGAGGTGTTCCCGGAGGCGACGATCCAGGACCTGAAGGGCCTGGGTGCCGCGGTCGACTGGACGCGGTCCTTCATTACGACCCCCCTCAACCCGCCCTACGATGCGTTCGTCCGGTGGCAGTTCCATCACCTCAAGGACGGCGACTTCGTCAAGATCGACAAACACCCTGTGATCTGGTGCCCCAAGGACCAGGCGCCGATCGGGGACCACGACCGGATCGAGGGCGAGGGCGAGACGCCGATCGAGTACACCCTCCTGAAGTTCCCCTTGGCGGACGGCCGACTCCTGGTCGCCGCGACGATCCGACCGGAGACCGTGTACGGACAGACGAACCTCTGGATCGATCCGGAGGCCGCCTACGTCGTCGCGAAGGTCGGCGAGGAGCGATGGATCCTGAACGAGCCCGCGACGAAGAAACTCTCCGAACAGGGGAGGACCGTCGTCGTGGAGTCGACGCTTCGCGGGGCCGAACTAGTCGGGATGGATGCGGTCGCGCCCGCGATCAACCGCGCCATCCCAGTCCTGCCGGGTTCGTTCATTGACCAGGGACTCGGGACGGGCATCGTGACGAGCGTCCCGTCGGACGCTCCGGACGACTTCGTGGCGTTGCGAGATCTGCAGCGGAACGATGCGCTCCTGGCGAGGTATAATCTGGACACGGAGCGGGTCCGGGCGATCAAACCGGTCCCGATCATTCGCGCCCCGGGTTGGGGTCCCCTTCCGGGCGTCGAGATCGTGGAGCGGCTCGGGATCCGGGATCAGACGGACCGAGAGAAGCTCGAGGCGGCGAAGGCCGAGGTCTACAAGACCGGCTTCTACCGCGGCGTCCTGAACGAGAACTGCGGACCCTACGCGGGGATGCGGGTCGAGGTGGCCAAGGAAGAGATCCGCAAGGAGCTCGCGTCGAAGGGCCAGGCCGATGGCATGTACGAGCCGAGCGGCGAGGTCGTATGCCGCTGCACGACCCGCGCGATCGTGAAGGTCGTGGACAACCAGTGGTTCCTCGCGTACGGCGATCCGGCGTGGAAGGCGAAGGTCCACGAGGCGATCGCCTCCATGGAGCTGCATCCGGAAGCCCTCCGGAAATGGCTCGATTACGTGACGGACTGGCTCCACGACTGGCCGTGCACCCATCACCGCGGGCTCGGCACGATCCTGCCGTGGGACTCGGACTGGGTGATCGAGAGCCTGAGCGACTCGACGATCTACATGGCGTACTACACGATCGCCCACGCCTTGCAGGGAGGGGCCTTGCGGTCCCAGGTGCCCTGGGCCGGACGCCTCGATGACCGGTTCTTCGACTACGTGTTCTTCGGGAAGGGCGAGGCCCGGACCCTCGCGAGCCGCCTCGGCGTGGACACGAAGCTCATCGAGGACCTCCGGCGGGAGTTCACGTACTGGTACCCGGTCGACTTGCGCAACACGGGCAAGGACCTGGTCCAGAATCACATGGCGTTCTGCCTGTTCAACCACACGGCGATCTTCCCGAAGGAGCACTGGCCGCGCGGCTACGGGGTGAATGGATGGGTGCGGTTCGCGGGGCGCAAGATGTCGAAGTCCCGGGGCAACACCTGGTTCATCCGGGAGGCGTTGCGGGACTGGCCCGCCGACGTGATCCGGCTCACGGTCGCGAACGCCGGGGACGGCCTCGACGACCCGAACGTGGACTTGGATTTCGCGGAGACGGCGATGGACCGCCTGCAGGATTGGGTGCGCTTTGCGACCGCGAAGCATTCGACGCGACGAGAGGGACATGGGATCGATTCGTGGTACGTCCGACGGTCGGAGAATCGGCCGCAGGCGGAGTGCGTGCGTCGTTTCATCGAGGTGCAGACGAAGGTGTTGGCACCCTTCACGCCGCATGCCTCCGAGGAGATCTGGCACCGGACGGGGGGCGCGGGGTTCGTCGTCGACTCGCCCTATCCGGACGCGAACGCGAACGAGATCGATCCGCGAGCCGAGGCAGCCGAGGTACTCCTCCAATCGACGCTCGCGGACATCCGTGAGATCCTCAAGGTGACCGGGATCGCGCCGAAGCGGATCGCTCTCTACACGGCGCCATCGTGGAAGCTCAGCGTCCACGAGCTCGCGAGAGGCCTCGCGGCCCAGGAGGCCCTCTCGATGAACGTCCTGATGGAGAAGGCCCTGGCACAGCCCGGGATACGGGAACGGGCGAAGGAGGTGGCCGCGTACGCGAAGCAGGTCGCGGACGAGTTGCGACACGCACGGGTCGAAGATCGGGATCGATTCGGCTCCGTGGACGAGTTCGCGATGTTGCGAGAGAATGCGCACTTCCTCTCGAAGGAACTGAGAGTGAAGGTCGAGGTGTTCCGCGCCGACGATCCGCATCGCTGGGACCCCTCGAAGAAGGGCGAACGCGCCGTGCCTGGGCGTCCCGCGATCTACGTGGAGTGAGTCGATGCGCATCGCGCGGCCCCGGAGGCCGACGGCCGTCTTCAAGCGCAAGCGGAGTCCGCCACCCCAGGCGACGAAGCTGCTTCGGTACTCCATGGTGGCGGGCATCGTCTTCATCGTTCTCCTTGGCGTCGTGTTCCTTCCGCGGATGTTCGTCGACCAGAGTGGGGTCGCCACGCCGGTGAAGATGACCTTTACGACCTCGACCCGTCTCGAGGTCACGTCGGTCGGCGCCTCCGTATCGCTATCGAAGTTGCAGGCGGTCCTGGTGCGAGATAAGGTCACGGCCGCGACACTCGGGCCCCCGCTCGGGGGCAGCAATGCGACGCTCGCATTCACGGATGCGGACGGAGACGGTCACCTGAGTCCGGGCGACTTCTTCTTGGTGCCCGCCGGCTCAACAGTGTGCTATCGCCTGGACATCAATCAAATCGAGCCCGGGTCGACGTTCGTCGTGGGGCAACAGGCTTGGGGCCTCTGTTCTTCGACGTAACGTTTAATTGAACACGGTCGATAGGCGCGGCCGCGGGCCTGTAGCTTAGCTAGGTAGAGCGATCGGCTCTTATCGGAGCCGCCCCGACGGACGTGTCCGAGGGACACCGATAGGT
>VBMC01000299.1 GCA_005879015.1 Methanobacteriota archaeon | reverse complement strand
CCGGAGCATGGTCGCACGAACGCGTCGAGCCCGCGTGACGGGCATCGGAGGCATCTTCTTCAAGGCGAAGGACCCGAAGGCCTTGGCCCCAATGGTACGTTCGTCATCTGGGGATCGACATCGAGGATACGGTGGCCCTGTTCACGTGGCGTAGTGGGAAGGACGGTAAGGCCAAAGGGGCCACGGTCTGGTCAATCTTTCCCCCGGACACGAAATACTTCGGTGAGGATGGCGCGCCCTTCATGATCAACTACCGCGTGAAGGACTTGGACGGCGTGCTCGCGGCCCTCCGGGCCGAAGGAAGCAAGGAAGCTCGGAAGGTCGAGGAGTCCGAGTACGGTCGCTTCGGGTGGATCACGGACCCCGAGGGCCACCGGATCGAGATGTGGGAGCCGCCGAAGACCTATCGACCTCCGGAGCGCCCGAATGAGATGGAATAGGCAGGACCGAACCGAGGCTTCCTCACAAGCCGAAGCTCCGGTCTGCCTTCGTCGGAGAGGGGTTCACGTCCCCCAAGTCCGAAGGAGGGCCTCGGCTTCATCGGCCAGCTCCCGGACAATCTCGCCGGCGGGTTGGAGCCGCCTGACCCCGCCGACGGACTCCCCGGCCCAAAGGGGCATCGCGTCGATCTCCCCGGTCGTCGTCCGATCGGCAACGAACGAGTCACCTCGGCGGACGGGGACGCGGACCTCCGGAGCCCACGGTTGTGCGGTCTCGCCGACGACATCTCCTTGGAAGCGTTCGACCGCTTCCA
>VBMC01000090.1 GCA_005879015.1 Methanobacteriota archaeon | reverse complement strand
GACCAGACGGAGATCATGATACCGTACCGGTCTTGGAGGCGGCTGTACAACTTCCGTTCGACCCACATGATCGTGAAGAGGTTGATCACCGTGACCCAGAGCACGACGACCGTCACGACGATGAGCCACGTCACGATCGAGACGATCGGATTGGAACCAACGAAGTCCCCGAGCCCTCGCAACGGGGGAATGGGGCCTGACAAAGCATAGATGAGTTGTTGGACGATCGAGAGGATCGCCGCGACCAGGACCTTGCACACCGCGAACAGGTTCGGGACGAGCGGCGCACTCACTTGTCCATCTCCCCGACGCACACGTGAACACGGGACTACGGATCTTCACCCGGTACGGCCGGTCGTCGCCGTCCCCGATCACGAAGAACAGCGCCTCGCCGCGGGAGTCCTCCGTCTTGGCGTACCCTTCTCCCTCCGCCCGCCGGGGCGGCTTCACCCGATACGGACCGGTCTTCGGCATCTTCTCCAGGGCCTGCAGGATGATCTTGCACGACTCGTTCAGCTCGTTGAACCGGCACTCGAACCGCGCGTACGAGTCGCCGGCCCCGCCGTCGTGCCACACCTGCGGCTCGAAGTCGATTTCCTCGTACGTTTCGTAGGGATCGAGCCGGCGCAGGTCGACGTTGACGCCGCACGCCCGCAGGTTCGGGCCGGTGACCCCCCAGTTGATGGCGTCCGCCGCGGAGATCGTCCCGACCCCTTCCGTCCGCATCCGGAACACCTTCGATTCCTGGAAAATCTGCGGGTACTCGTTCTTCACCTTCTCCAGGAAATGTTCGATGCTCCGCTTGCACATCGCCTCGAAGTTTTCCGGTAGGTCGTTTCGGACGCCGCCGACCCTCGGATAGTTCTGGTTCATCCGCGCGCCGGACATGAGTTGGATCAGGTCGAGGAACAGCTCCCGTTCCCGGAGGCACCAGAGGAGGCCCGTGAGCAGGCCGAGGTCCGGACCGTACGACGCGAGCCACATCAGGTGCGACGCGACCCGCTGCAACTCGAGGGCGATCACGCGGATCCACTGGCCGCGCTCCGGCGTCTCGATCCCCATCATCTTCTCGACCGCGAGGCAGTAGGCGTGGGACCAGGTGATCGAGGAGACGTAGCACAGGCGGTCGGTGAGGACGACGTTCTTCTGGAACTCCCGCACCTCCATGATCTTCTCGTATCCGCGGTGCAGGTACCCGATCTCCGGCTTCGCGTCCGTGATCGTCTCGCCGTCCACCTTCACCTTCATGTTCCAGAGGCCGTGCGTCATGGGGTGCTGCGGCCCCATGTTGATCCAGAACTCCGGCACTCACGTCCCTCCTCGGAGCTTCCGCCGGGTGATGTACTGGCGGTCGACCTCCTGGGCGAAGTCCTTCCGGAGCGGGTGGAACTTGAAGTCCGTTGGGAGCAGGATCCGCTCGAGGTTCGGGTGGCCCTCGTACTCGACCCCCATGAGGTCCCAGGCTTCCCGTTCGTGGAAGTTCGCGGCCCTCCACAGGCCCGTCACGCTCGCGATCTTCGGATCGTCATAGGGGACGAGGGCGGTGACCTGCACCATGCATCCGTTGTAGTAGTTCTCGACGTGGTAGATGCTGTCGAAATGGTCCTTCCAATCGACGGCGGTCACGCAGGACAGGTGCTCGAACCCGAGGGTGTTCTTCAGGTACGTGCAGACGGGGATCAGGTCCTTTCGGTCGATGGACACCGCGAGATGCCGAGGCCGCAGGACCTTCCCGTCCGTCAGCTTCGAGCCGAACGCCGCCTTGAGCGAGCCGAGGACCTCCTTCTCGATCAACGGCACAGGGCGGCCCGTGACCTCCGGCACCGGCTGGGCGACGGCGCTCATATCTGGATGACCTCCTCCTTCTTGAGCGCGTATTGCGTGGCGACGAACATGATCCCGAGGAAGAGGAAGATCGAGAACTTGGCCGCGGGCGACGAGGAACTGAGGAGGCCGCCCCACGCGAAGGCCCAGAGGAGGAGGAACACGGCCGCGACATCGAAGACGACGAAGATCAGGGCGAACATGTAGTACTGAAAGTGAAACTGGATCTGCGCCACCCCTTCCGGCACCTCGCCGCACTCGTACGTGAGGTCCTTCAGCGGCGTCGGATGGTCCGGTCGGAACAGGCGCGTGGCGAAGAAGGTGCCGAGCGGGAACAATAGGGCGATAAGGGCAAAAATGACGATGGGCACGTAGCTCTCGAGCGCCATCTCGTTTGTGGGAAAAAGGTCAGCCTATTAAACCTCTCGCTATGATGACAGCGCGAGATCGTCCAGACTCTGGAACGGGCCTATTGTGACCACGTTAGCGTGAAACCCGGAAGCACGCCCGCCCCAGTGTAACTCGCGCAGTAGTCGTAGCTTCCCGCCGGCGGCGTCAGTCCCGTCCCGGACGTCAGGGCCGTCCCGCCGGTGCAGCTCGTTCCAATCGCCGCCGAGGCCACGATCGTGAGGCCGGTGTAGAGGGTTCCGCCTAACGAGAACGTAGGCGTCACAGGACCACTGCCGTCCGCCACGAACGCGGGAGTCGTCGCCCCGCAGTTGAATCGGACCGTCCCGGAGCCTGCCGGCACGGAGGGCGTGCCCATGGTCAAGGTCGTGCAGGTCGTCGTGACGTGAGAGCCGGTCGTCCCCGCCGGGAAGGTATGCGTGAATAAGGTGACTGCGGCCACGACCATCGCCAACGCCAGGACGATGGCCATGCCCACGGCCATCTTCGTCTCCCGCCGTAGCGGACGCCGGACGCGCTCTTTCGCCATGCCCTCGGTCGCTCGTCGATGGCTGAGTTCCGATCCGAGCTCCTTGAGGCTATGTTTCACGGGGTCGTTGCGGTCCCACATACCCTTCCCCCTTCGTCCCTGAATGGTACTCGAAATCTGACTATTTATAATCGAGCGAATCGCTCCGATTCGGAACGGCATACTCGAGGGCGGGTCCTTGTTCGTTCCTCCGTCTGGCAGGGCATTTATATGAGGGAGCTCGTTGCTCACGGGCGATGGTCGCGGAGCGGCAGTTGCCGCCGGGACAGCGCGAGGTCCGGAAGTGGCCGCGGCTCGATCTCGGCATCGTCCCACGGTTCGATCCGAAGGAATGGGACCTTCGAGTGGATGGTTCGGTCGAAAAACCGCTCCGCCTCACGTATGACGAATTCCTGCGCCTGCCCTCGGCGAAGGTGACGTCGCCCTTCCATTGCGTCACCGGCTGGACCACGTTCGACAATGAGTGGGTGGGGACCACGATCCGGGAAGTGGCAGAGCGGGCCCAGATTCGACCCACAGCCCGATTCGCGACCTTTCGGTGCGGGGACGGCTACACGACGTCCCACCCACTCACGGTCCTGTACGATTCCGACGTCCTCCTGACCTACCAATGGGACGGGAAACCCCTCCCGATTGAGCACGGGGGGCCCGTGCGACTCCTCGTGCCGAAGCGCTACGCGTACAAGAGCGCGAAGTGGGTCCGCGCCGTCACGTTCACCGACGAAGAGGAGCTGGGATATTGGGAGGTCCGCGGGTACAGCAATACGGCGGACCCGCTGTCCGAGGATCGCTACTCCTTCTGATTCGTCCCACACGTGGGAAAGCCCTATAAGCCGAGCCCACTTGGCGACGATGAGCGCGTGGCCGAGGTCGCTTTCGAGGGAAACCGCCCGAGTGAACGGCGGATGACATTCTTCGAGCACCTCGAAGAACTTCGGCAACGGTTGCGGATCGTCATCGTCGTCGTCATCATCCTGTTCGTCCTGAACCTCACCACGTCGATCGGCCCCGTCTCGATCGGTTCGACGCAGGTGCCGATGCTCTTGCCGGCCCTGGGCCCCACGAGCCCGAACATCGCGACCCAGTTCTTCATCGCGATGAAGAACTTCCTCGTGCCCGCCCGTGTGGGGCCGGTCCCGCTGAACTTCAGTTTCAAGGAACCGTGGGACGCCTACGTGGTCATGTTCAAGGTCGCCTTCTTCCTCGCAGCCGTCACCGCGTCGCCGCTCATCGTGTACCAGGTGGGGCGGTTCGTCGGTCCCGCGTTGAAGCCCACGGAACGGCGGCTCATCATCCGCGTCACCGTGCCCGTCTTGCTGCTCTTCCTCTCCGGTGTGGCGCTCTGTTTCGTCGTCATCCTACCCTTCACATTCAACCTGCTATTCTCGGTCCAGAACCTCCTCGGCGCGAACCTGCTCATCCTGTACGGGGACAGTTTCATCGACTTCGTCCTGCTCTTCACCCTCGCCTTTGGCATCGCGTTCCAACTTCCTGTCCTCATGTATGGCCTGACCGTCCTCGGGATCGTGCCCGCGAATTTCTGGAAGAAGTATTGGCGCTTCGCCACGATCGCGATCGTGGTGTTCGGCGCGATCATCACGCCGGACGGCAGCGGAATCACGATGTTCCTCGTCGCCCTTCCGATGCTCGCCCTCTACGCCGGCGGCTACGTTGCCGCAGTGGGCATCGAGAAGCGCCGGGCACGTGCGAAAGCCTGATAACCCGGTCGTCCTTAGCAGAAAATGGAGGCCGCTGGAATGTCCGCGTTCTCGCCCATCGATATCACGGCTCAAATCGAAGGCATCGAGTGGGTGGTCATCCTCATCATCATCGCGGTCCTCTTGCTCTTCGGCCCGTCAAAGCTTCCGGAACTCGCGAGGGGTGTCGGCCGCGCGCTCGGGGAATTCCGGCGCGGCAAGATGCAGATCGAGCGAGAAATCAGCACGGAACTCTCGGCGCTCGACACCCGGGACACGCGGATGCGCGTCGAGAAGGCCGCGGGCGCTCTGGGGCTTTCCGCATCGGGCCGGAGCGAGATGGAATTGAAACTCGACATCGCCCGCGCGGTCGACAAAGCCCGGGACGATCAGGTCGTTTCCGCGGCGCAAGCGATGGGCGTCTACAGCACCGGCGCCGATGTGATCCGGCTCAAAGAACAGATCATCAAGGCCCTCAACGTGTGACGTTTTCTCCCGTGGATTGAGGGTCGCACGTTACCTTTATCCTGAGCGAGAGTCTACCCGCGCCCGTCCCCCGGAGACGGCTGCATGGCGAGCCTCGATTATGCATACCGCCGCCTCGTGAACACGCTGGGGCCCGAGCGCGTCGCCCGCTCTGAATTCGAACGCATGGTGTACAGCCACGACTTCGCGTCCCTCCCGAAAATCGCGCTCCTGCAGTGGCGTCTGTATCCGGATTTCGTTGTCCTGCCGCAGACGACGGAGGAAGTCGCGGCCCTCGTCAAACTGAGCGACGAGAGTCTGCTCCAGATCACACCGCGGGGAGGCGGGACCGGCTGGTGCGGAGGCTCCGTCCCGAACCGCGGCGGAGTCCTCGTCGACATGCGCAAGATGAACAACGTCCTCGCGCTCGACCCCGATACTAGGACGGTCACGGTCGAAGCCGGCGCGACCTGGAAGGAGGTCGAAGACTTCGTGGAGTCGAAGGGATTTGCCCTCCCGACTGTCCCTCTCAATGCGATGGGGAGCACCGTCGGCGGCTCGATCAATTCCGGGAGCACCGGGTTCGGAGGTCTCCGGGGCGGGAGTGTCCGCGACGCGATCGCGAGCCTCGAGGTCATCCTTCCGGATGGCAGCTTGCTCAAGACCGCATCCCAGGCCGATGCCGGCGGACACCTCGCGAACCTCACGCCGCTATTCTTCGGAGCGGAGGGGACCTTGGGAATCGTGACGAAGGCGGTCCTCCGCGTCGGCCCGAAGCCGGAGACCACTTCGTGTTCGACCGGGCCCTCGAGGCGGACAGTCCGGACCCGACGGACCTCGCCTTCGTCGCGGTGCAAGGCTCCAAGGACGACGTCGCCGACCAGGAGAAGGGGATGGACGGCCTCGCGGCGAAGGAGCAGGGCACGAAGCTGGCCCCCGCCATCGGTGACCGCCTGTGGCGGGATCGGTACAACAACTACAGCGCCCGCCGCCTGAGTCGCGGGCTCATGGTCTCCTACAACCTCGTCCCTCTCCGAAGGCTGCCGGAGGCCGTCGAAAAGGCGACGGAAATCCGCGACAAGCTGAAGCTGAACGGGTCCGTCCAAGCGCACATTGTCGACACGACGACCGCGGCCCTCAATCCGTACGTCCTCATGGACGACACCAAACCGTCTGGCGGCACCGCCCTGGGTTTCGTGAAGCGGATGGGCGATGCCGCCTTCAAGATCGACGGGCACCCGATGGGGCTCGGCCTGTTCCTCGTGTTCAACTTGCGGAAGATGCACGGGAACGCCACGAGCGCCTACTCGGCGGTGAAGGGCGTCTTCGACCCGCGGAAGAAAATCAACGGCGGCAAGACGTTCGAAGTCTGGACGAAATATCCATGGCCCGGACTCCGGTCGATCCCGCCGCCCGGGATGGCGATTGGCCTGGAGGTGGCTGCGATCCTCCGTCGGGTGAAGCCGACTCGCGATCGGTTCGTGCGGGCGTACGAGCATACGAAGGAGGGTTGAGATGGGGCTCCTCCGCGACTGGCACTACGTCGAAAAGGCGGTCCAGATTCCCGCGCTCGCCGAGTTGATTCGCGAGGCGCTGATCCACGCCCTCTTCGTTCGGGATGACCGCGTCCTCCCGCCGGACCTGATCGCGGATTTGAACCGCGTGCCACCTGTCACCGTGAAGGTGAAGGAAGACGCCGAGGTCCGGAAGCTCGTCCGGGTGTTGAACGGGCAGGAGAGTACCGTGAGCCTCGGACTCTCTGCCGAGGACTACCATTACTTCCGAACCCAGTTGGGCGTCGGTCGGACCCGCGAATTCGGCGTGACGATGCGGCCCCGAACCTTGCTCACGTACGACTGGATCGTCCCCGAGCAACGGGGCGTGCAGCTGGACTTCACCGGATACGCGGGCATCGAGTTCGCGGTAGATGGACACCGGGCCATCGCACAAGTGGGAGCGCTCTGGAAACGGTTGTACGATGAGGCCTCGGAGCGCGGGCACCTCGTGCCCTTCGTACCGACCGTCCCTCTGGATTTCGCCATCGGCGACGCGCTCTACGGAGACGCGCCCTTTTCCTCCTTCCGCGGAGGATTCGCGTCGTACGTGAACGCCCTTCGTACGATCTCGGCGTACGGACACCGGGCGAGGATCGGCTTCGAAGAGGTGGCGAACCACGGGACCGCGTACGATCTGCTCCACACCGCGATCCCGTTGGCGGGGGAGTTCTTCATCCCCTTGTCCGCCGCAGTCCGACTCGAGGCGAAGGCAGCGGCCCGGAAGACCCTGACCTACGGATTCGATGACCCCGCGAAGCTCTCCGCCGCGCTCGACCGATTGTCTCGATTCGGCCCCGGAGTGAATTGGGTGCACATCACGGACGGGGTCGCGGCCAAGATCCTGCGACCCGCCACGCCCCCGGAGGCGTTCACGGTCCAGGTGTCCCTCGGCGCCACGGCGACAGGCTTCGTGGCCAAGGAGAAGGCGCTTGACGCGGCGATGACCGGCTTCAAGGCGAAGAGTCTCGAAACCCCGAATCCCTTTGACGTCCCCGCGGAGGCCTACCGCAAGACCGCGGACACCGTGGCCCGCTCGCTCTTCATCGGCGAGGTCCGTGTC
>VBMC01000056.1:6691-9384 GCA_005879015.1 Methanobacteriota archaeon | reverse complement strand
GGATTGATTCGCCTGCGCCGAAGGATCGGCAATATGGCCTAGCGACTCACGGAATCGCCCATCCGAGCGTTGGATGGCAGCCTCGTCGAGCTCCGCATCTGAACTTCAGGTCAATTCTGTTGCGGGAGCTGAGATGGGATTGCCGCCCCGCGGCTCGCACGGCAGCAACTCCATATTGCGGCAGAGATTCGCAGTCTTCTGAGAGGTGAGCCGTTGGATGTCCTGGTCCTAGTCTCGAGAGACCCGGCCAACCCTTATCTCGGCGGGGGCGAACAGGTGGTGGCCGTCTTCGCCCGAGCCCTCATCGATGCGGGACACCGCGTTCGAATGGTGTGCGCCCGTTTCCCCTCCTCCCGCGTCCATGAGGTCATGGATGGCATGCAGATCGACCGAGTTGCCGGTGAGAAGCTTCTCGGCCCAGCAGCGTGGCTCGCCTATGAGCGCCGGTTTCGGAGGCAGACGGACCTCGTCCTCACCGAAGTAATCGGAGGCGCCCGAATCCCTTTCTTCGCACCTCTGTATGTCAACAAGCCGATCATCGCCGTGTGGCACCAGGATCATCTGCCGATTTTCGAACAGCAATACGGACGAGTCTACATGCCTGCATTCTCGGCGCTGGAGCGAATCCTCTTGCTTGTCCACTCACGGAGTTCCTTCTTAGTACCCTCCCGAAAATCCCGAGACGACCTCATCGGGAAAGGGGCCGATCCTCGGCTCATCAGGGTCTTCCATCCCGGCCTCCCTCGGACGCTCTTGCAGTCCGATGCGCCTCCAAAATCAGAATCGCGCGAACCTAGGGTCGTTTGCCTTGGGAAGATGCGGCGGTACAAGTCATGGAAGCTTAGAGTGGAGGACAAAGTCGAATTCCTAGTCAACGCATCGGAAGTGCAAAAGGTGGAACGACTGAGGACGAGTCGGGCCCTGCTCGCTCCGGCGCCGGTCGAGGGGTTCGGCATCGCCATCGCGGAAGCGAACGCGTGCGGACTGCCGGCCGTCGGGACGGAGGGCGTCCCGTTGGACACCTTGCAGGACGGACGAAATGGGTTTCGAGTACCTTTCATGGGCTTCGCTGAAATGACGGACCGAACCGCACGACTTCTTACCGACAACGAACTGTTCGACCGGATGTCCGCGGAATCGCGTAACTTCGCCCAGCAGTTTACGATCGCGAACAGCGTCCAACCCCTTCTTCGCCTCGTTGCGGAGATGGACGTCCGTCGGAGCTAGCCGCCGGTTCGGGGATCTCCGCGACCGGAATCTAAGGCCCGTAGGAACCGAGGGGTGCTTCCTCCCGGACCGACACCTGATCAAGGTATACGGTCGCGTTCGAGGTGATATTCGAGCCGAGAAACCGATAAATTCCGAAGACCGTGGTCGAGAAACGGATGCTGAATTCGCGGTATGCAGTTGAAGGAACGAACGCAGGACCCGTCAGGGCCATGGAAGTCAGATTTGTCTGGTTGTTGCTCAGAGAGGAGCCGAGGCGAACCGACGTCACGCCCCCCGCGCTGAGAGACGTAGCGACCGAGATGATGATCGGCTGAACCGTGGCCCCTACTACGAGGACCGTCCCGTTGACGATCGGGTCGACTCGGAGTCGAAATCCAACGGTGTATGTGCCCGGCCACAGGAGCACTCCGGCCATGTTCCAGAATTGGGGTCCATCCCCCGGCCGATGGATCAGAGCCGAGCCCGACACTGCCGCCGGGTCGGAAACTCGGTCGCCGCCCAAGAGCATGAGGTTCTGCCAGTCGAAAAGCCAATTCGAGGGGACGAACGAGGACGGAGGGCCGGAAAACCCTCGCCCTAATAGGATCGCGCCATCGTCACTCGCGACGACGCCGAAGGCCCGAAGATCTGTGCTATGTGTCAGGACGAAACCGGCCTCCACGAGACTCGTCCGAAGGTCGACCAAGGCGTACCTCGAACGGTTCAGGTAGGACGTGAAGGTACCCTCGAACGACGCACCGGGAGAGAAATAGGTCGAGTGAGGGATGACATAGGCGTCTGATCGATCGTAAAACAACGGGAAGAGGTTGTTCTGCGTCAGAATCGACTCCGTGCGCGGAACCAGCGAGGCGATGGCGAGGACAGCGTTTTCATGACGGCCACTGAAAGGCAGGGATGAAGGGATGTTGTTGAGCAATCCGAATTGGTTGATTGGAATGCTGATCGAAATGAGAACCGCCAACACAAGGGCTGCGGCGGAGATGGTTCGACGGCGGTGAAACCGGGACGCAGGCGACGACCCGTCGCGCCCGACGTCGATCTGTGCCGTCGACTCTGAGGGAGGCATGAGACGCTGGAGCCCCATGGCTGCACCGTAGAACACGAAGGCCACGACCAGCGCAGGGTACTGATTCCCCGCAGAATAGAAGGCGGGATTGTTGCTCGCCAATGCGGGGCCCAGCCAAGGTAGGAGCAGGATGAGGGAGAGCGGACGGAGGGCGGGCAAGAAGGCCACAAACCCCAGGAGCAGGAGTAGGAATCCCACCTTGCTGGGCCAATCCACCAGGAGCGCCGCGATGAGGGAAAGGGGGGACAACAGTGAACGCACAGGGACGTCGACGACAGACGCGGCGCCCAAGACTCTCCAGAAACCGGTCCCACCGGAAATCAGGGCATTGGCTGGGTTCACGTAGAAGACCATTCGAATACCGATCCAAAACCAAGATAGACCGACGAAGGTCAGA
>VBMC01000056.1:0-6520 GCA_005879015.1 Methanobacteriota archaeon | reverse complement strand
CCGATGACGAGCGGGTTAACGAGGTAGGCGAACGCGAGGATCGAGGACATTCGCTCGGAGAGGCCACGCCGTCGGCCCAGCAGGAAGATGGGAATCCCGCCGCCCCCCACGGCCATCGCTTGTATCACGAGGAGAGTGGTCGGCGATGGGACGAGGACGAAAAACGGGAGGAGAAGGAACATGAAGGGCGTGAAATGGGCTCCGAAGAGGCTCCCGGACGGGTTGTTCGGCAGATCCATCGTGTAGTAGAACAAACGATGATCGAATACCGTGGTGTAAAAGGCCTGGGCGTATGAGCCCAGATCCCAGGCGTCGGCCTTCAAGGCGGGAATGCGAAGCGCGGTGAGGATGGACATCGCGATTCCATAGGCCAAACACGCCAGGCCCACGGCCCGTTCCCACCGCGACCGCCGGTGAAACCAACCCAGGAGCGAATGGAGGTTCTTCCGAATCCAACGCGAAATGGCGGCAATGTCCCCGCGTAGCGGCCCGGTCAAGATTCGTTCGGAACCGGGAGATCTTACTTGAGACTTTGGGACCCGGACTGAAGAAGACGGCTATCTTGAAGCGGGCCATTCCTCCGGCCTGTCGTTCATGACGAGCACGAACGAGATCGTCCCCAAAGATGGGAACATGAGGTCGAGCGCGCGCTCAAGGAATCTGATGAGGGGAGCGAAGGACGCGGGAACGCTGGCTTGATCCAACGTAGGCGGGAAGATGTGCAAGGTGAACGCCCTGCGTACCGACCACCCGGGTTTTTGGAACCTCGCGAGGAGGCTGTCGAAGGGAAGGATGGAGATGTGCCCCACGCTGGCATCGGTTCGCTCGACGAAGGGACGCACCAACCTTCGTGAAATCCGCCGAATCAATCCCTCATTGGGGGTCGAAACGAGCACGGTTCGAACGGAAAGACGGAAGAGTTCCCTGACCAAGGTGTCCGGATCGGGAACGTGCTCCAGGACTTCCGAGAGGAGGACCACATCGAACGCATGGTCGTTGAACGGGGTTCGACAAACGTCGCCACGGACGAGGTGCGCCCCGGGGAGGGATCGACTGCGATGAAGATAGTTCAACGACAGGTCAAGGCCAAAGACATGGGGCGTCAGCTGACGGGCAAACCGGAGGTACTCTCCGGAGCCGCACCCGAGGTCTACGAAACGAGTCTTCGGTCCGATGGCTCTTCCGAGAAAATCCTGGACGATAGCCTGACGCGTTGTGTGGTATCGTCGCTCCCAGAATCGAGCGCCCGAGTATCGGCGAGCGGCGAGGCCCTCGCGTTCATAGAAATCCACCAGGTCGGGGGATTTGATCAAGGCGACTCCTCGATGAGCTTGATCGAGTCGAGATAGAGGGGGACTCCCCGCGCGAGGTTGTCACCGACGAACCCATATTGTCCCGGAACGGAGACTCGAAATCGAAGTACGAAATCCTGGTAGATTCCGGGGGTCGAAAAATCCGTTCCGACGAGGCGGACGGATCTCAGAGGCAATTCGGATCCGTACGTCAGGCTCACGTCTGGGATGTAGCCGATGGCGTCTGATCCTCGCATCTCGTAGGTGAATACGGCAGGGCGTTCGACCACGGACAGATTTAGTGCAGACCCCATCGTCGGACCTCCGATCTTCATTCGGAAGGAAACCGAGTAGTTCCCCATCGCAAGGAAAAGCCCTGGACCGAACCAAAAGGAACCGCCGGTCGTCGTCGCGTTCTCGTACAGTACGAGGCCGGATTGAGAAGAGGGATCCTCGACGACGGAACCGGATTCAAGAGTCAAAGTGCGGTAATCGAATTGAGCTAGTTGGGGCACGAACAGGGCCAACGGACCGGAGTAATTCTGTCGGAAGAGGATGACTCCGTCGGCCTTGGCCAAGATGCCGAAGCGGGCGTACAACCCGATCCGTTCTAAGACCAAGGTCGGTCCTGCGGGATAGAAAGTTGAATCGATGAGACAATAGGACGACTGGACAAAATATGCTTGAAGGGTCCGATTGAAATCCGAAGGACGATTGAAAGTCGAAGCGAAAGGAAGGACAAACGCGTCCAACCGGTTCGAGACATGGGGGAAGATCTGGTTGTCGGTCAACACGGAGCCGTCCGGAGGAATCATATCCACTAGGCGGCTCAGAAGCGCGTCGTGTTCCGTGGGGATTGGAATCCCAAATGGTGCCGCGCCCGGATAATTCCCGATGTGAAGGGGACCGAGGGGACTTCCGACGGCAAACGATACGAAGACGGAGGCGGCCAGGACCGGTCCCATCCAAGCTCGCTTCCGGGGGTGGAACCGGACCGCGAGCCTGGACAGACCGGAGATGGAAGCGTAGGTCACAAAGGGAACGACGAAAATCGCGTACTGCAAGCTCAACTCATGGAAGGGTCGGAACTCGGAGATGGTCGCCACCAAAATCCACATGAACGCCAAGGTGGCCTTCCGAGGGTCGAAGAGGGCGGTGAACGCGAAGGGGCCGAAGAGGAGGGCGAAGAAGATGATTTTGCCGGGGACGTCGTCCAGGAGAGCCCCTAGGATCGAAGACCCTTCCGCGGAGGCGAAGCGACGGGTGGTAGACAGGTGAAATGCTCCCTGCCATCCCAGGGTGACGGAAAGAATGGCGACCAAGACCAACCATAGGAGGCTCATGACGACGACGAGGGAGGGCAACAATCGAACAAGTTTTTTCCATTCCCGATCACGGAAGAGAGCCTTGACCTCGACTCGATCGGAAAACAACCCAAGCAGTCCCATGGCGATGCCCCAGAAGGGGGCGACCTCGATGGTGGACAGACCGATCAAAAGGGCGGCGAGACACAACGCCCGCTTCCTCGTTTCGAAAAAGTAAAGGGCAAACAGGAACGAGGTCGCGAAGAACGCGTGTGGTTGGAAGTCGTACCAGTTGACTCCCTGAAGGCCCGGAAGCAACAGATAGGAGCCTCCCACCAAGACCGACGTCCATGGGTTTGAAAACCGGCGGCGTCCCATGAGATAGACGGGGAACGCGCCGAGTGCAACCGCTATCGTCTTCAAGACGAGCAACGTCACAGGGCTCGGGAACACCGCGTAAATCGGCAGCAGGAGGAACAAGACCGGGGAGAAGTGGACGGCGAGCTGGGTGCCGGCCGGGACGACCGACATGGTGTAGGGCCACTCGACGGTGCTAAAGAATAGTCTGCCATAATGGACGGTCGAGTACATGGATTGGTCATAGACGCCGAGGTCCCAGGCGTACATACCATAGCTTTCGTACTTCAACCAAGTGAGGACCGAGTACGCCACGACATATGCAAGGATCCCCGCGAACAGAGTGATGACGGGCAAGTCCGTCCGATCGACGTGGAGCATCGACCTAAGGCGGTCGAGAGACCACAGACCCATAGGAGGAGCCTTCTCGCGCGAACATGCGCTTTGCCTACTTAACGATTCGAACCGCGTGCTTCGATCAGAGCCTCGGAATGCCTCCGCTCACGTTGGATTGGGAGCCAGGCTGTAGGAAGGCGTGGTTTCTCCGAGCCCGCGATACTGGACTTCGTCGTATTTCTTGAAGCTCGCTGACTTGATGGGCTTCCACCACGATTCGTGTTCGCGAAACCATCGAACGGTTTCCGTGAGCCCGTCCGCGAACGATTGGGGCGGTTTCCAGTGAAGCTTCGAGCGAATCTTCGCAGAGTCGACCGCGTGCCGCTGGACGTGTCCGGGTCGATCGGGCACCGTCTCCAGGAGGAACTTCGGGTCGGAATTCGACGTCGGGATATAGCCTTTCCCGGCACGCCGGCGGCGTCGGGGCGCGGGGGACGCCGCTCCGTGGTGATAATGGAGGGCCAGGGATTATCCCGTGGACGAAGCCTGCTCACGGCCGTGCGCATCCGCAAGATGCAACTCAAGATCGTCCTCGTCGGCGAGCGGCGGGTCGGCAAGACGAGCCTCCTCGAGCGGTATCTGAAGAACCACTTCGCGGAGGCGTACACGGGCACCCTCGGCGGCCGCGTCTACCCGACGGACTTGGAGATCGGCCTGGACGGCGAGGACATCGCCCTCGCCCACATCGCCTTCTTCGACCTCATGGGCGAACACTCCGTGCGTCAAGTGTTCGCGGAGCCCTTCTTCTTCGGCACCCAGGGCGTCCTCGCTGTCTGCGACGTCGAGCGGCCGGACACCCTCCACCTGATCAAGGATTGGATGGAGGTCATGACGAAGATCGCCGGTCCGGTACCGGTCGGCATCGCGTTCAACAAGATCGACCGCGCGGACTCCATGGCGATCGGACCCGAGGAGACGGCCTGGCTCCGGAAGGAGTTCCCGACGGCGCCCATGTTCATGACGAGCGCGCGGACCGGGCAGGGCGTCGAAGACGCGTTCTCGACGATCGTCTCCCTGAGCGTCGACGCGGTCCTGGCGAAAGGCCGGGCGAGCCGCAGTGGCCGCCTGTTTCGCCAGCGCATCCTGCTGTTCATCGCGGTCCGGGGGAACCTCGGGTCGTCGAAGGCCGAGCTCTTCTCCGAGTTCAAGGCGGTCCTCCCGGCGCAGATCATGGAGGAGCTGGACAACCTCGTCCGGCTGGAGGCCCTCGCCCTGGATCCGTCCGGGACGAAGACGTTCATCAAGGCCGCGGAGGCGCCCGGGACGACCCGTTACTGGGCCACGGACCGCGGGAAGCGGATCTCGGAGAGCCCGAAGGGCGACGAGCTCATGATCGAAGAGATCGTGTGAGTTGAGGCCACGGGATTCGCTGGAAGCGTTCATATACGTGTGTTGATATCAACACACGCATGCCCGTGAAGACGGTGACCCTCTCCGAGGATGCATATGCCGCCCTGGCCGCCCTCAAGAGGGAGGGAGAGAGCTTCAGCGAGGTCGTGCGGCGGCTCGCCCGAACGGGACGCTCGCTCTTGGAATTCGCCGGGGCATGGAAGGATTTTCCGAGCGAGAAAATGGACCGCTATCTCGCCTTCCTTGAAGCAGGTGACCGCCAGTCGAGGGCGAAGCTCGCCCGAGAGCTGAGACGCGGCCGGAAGTGAACCCGATGGCGAGCCTGGAGACGACATTTCTCGTCGATCTCCTGAGGAACCGAGCCGCGGCGATCGAACTCGCGAAGACCTTGGACGCCTCGGGAGAGCCGCGTTGCGTCACCGCGCCCGCGGCGGCGGAGGTCCTCATCGGAGCCTATCTGCAAGGGGGCCGCAGCCTGGAGAGGGCGAAGGACCTTCTGGATTCCCTCGTCCTCTTGGACTTCGACCGGGAATCGTACACGGAGGCTGGACGCCTGGGCGCCCTCCTCATCGAACGGGGCGAGGAGATGTCCACGCCGGACTTGTTCATCGCGGCGATCAGCAAGCGGCACGGCCAGAGGCTCATCACCCGAGACCACGCATTCGGGCGGATCCCGGGACTGTCCGTCGAGACGTACTAGTAAAGAAATACTACTCTGAGTCTGTTTTCCCTGGCCACACGATCCTAAATCTCGAACGACAAGCTCTTCAATCGAATCCGAGACCACAGGGTCATCGCGGTTGCACGGAGCGTTACAGGACGACTTTCCGGCGGCGTTCTCGACAGAAGCCTCTGAAAAGAGCGTGAGCCTAGTCCTGTTCATCGGATTCTTCGCTGAAGAATTGATCCCTCAACTAGACTTCCTCGTGCCTCATGTTGTTGGAAGTCCTTATGCGATTCGCCCTAGCGACTATAAGGATTAAATAGTTGTGTGTTATCATAACACACATGACGACCCGTCCCCGGCACCTCGCGCAACACGAAAACAAGCATCAACGAGTCCGATACGAGCTGGAGCGAAATCCGGCTGTCTTCGGCAAGCGAACGGAAGAAATCTGGCTGAACTTCCAAGATATCGAGGCCCGCTTGCGACCGAAGTTCGTGTACGGAAAGAACTGGAAGCAGGACGACTTCGAATCCGTGTTCGAGAAAGCTTCCCGCATCGAGCGAATCTGTCAGGAGGTCCTCGAATGAATCCTGTGAAGTTTGAGAACTGTCTCCGGGAAGTGCAGCGCTACATCGCGGATCGAAGAGAAGTGAAGTCGGCCCTTGTGTACGGATCGGTCGCCGTCGAGACGGCCCAACCCGAGAGCGACCTGGACCTCTTGATCGTCGCGCCTCGGGATTCCCACGAGGAGCTTGCCCGAGACCTATATCGAATCGGGGCTCGCCACGATGTGACGGTCAGCCCGTACCTCGTGGAGCGGACGGAACTCGAGACCCTCGATCCCCAGTTCCTGGAATCCGTTGTGCGCGATGGCGTGGTCCTGAAGGGGAAGCCATTGGCGCCTTCCTTGAGAGTGCTTCAGCTGGAGCCGTATCAATTGGTCACCCTGCAACTTGACAGGCTCAATCAGCGTGAGAAAGTGAGGCTTTCAAGGGATCTCTACGGATACAGTTCCGAGAGGAAGTACAAGCGGAAGAGGTATCGGAGCCGCAAAATAGGCTTCCTTGAACGTATCGGCGGACGGAAATTGGGTCGCGGAACTTTCTTGATACCTTCCCGATCCTGGCCCGAGCTGGAAGCGCTCCTGGAGAAGC
>VBMC01000020.1 GCA_005879015.1 Methanobacteriota archaeon | reverse complement strand
CGTCGCACCGAGCGTGCAGGTGGAGGTCTGACTCCCGCTGATGCTCGTGGGAGCGCAAGTCGTCGTCACGCCCGCGGGAACCGATGCGACCGTCAACGCGACCGTCCCGGTGAAACCCCCGCTCGGCTGGAAACGGATCGTGGACGGGGCAGATTGTCCTCCCGCAAACGACACGCTCGCGGGATTGGCTGACAGGCTGAAATCGGGCGAGGTGACGGTGGCCGCGACCGTGGCGGTGTGGACCAAGCTTCCGCTCGTCCCCGTGATGGTGACCGTGTAGGATCCGGCGTTCGTCGCGCTCAGGGTGCACGTCGATGTCTGAGACCCACTGATGCTGGA
>VBMC01000019.1 GCA_005879015.1 Methanobacteriota archaeon | reverse complement strand
CGCCGGCAAGGAAGAACTCGACCGGAGAGGGAGCGTTCACGTCGCCTTGCCCAAGGTTCCCGCCGCCCCAGACGTCTTCGAGGAGCTTGATGAACGAGTAATGATTGTATGCGACCGTCGACTTGTACGCGGTCTTCGCGGCCGTCCCGCTAAATCCCATGTAGATGAGGGGCGGGCTGCGGTACCCTTCGTCGTACATCAGGATGAGGGCCGCTTTCTTGCCGCTCATCGCGGAGAGCAAGGTCGGCACCCAGCCGTGGATGTAATTGTCGCCCACGGAGACGGAGCAGGAGTGCATGTTGTTGCAATCGTTCGGCGTGAGCCAGATGAAGTTCGTTCCGGCGTTGAAAGCCGCGATCACTTGCGTGGACGATCCCGGAAGCAAGTTCGCGCATCGCGCCGAGTTGCCGGTGATCGTGGTATACGATAGGAATGGGAAGTGATCCTCACCGCGAGGCGGGGAGAGACCGCAACCGGATCCGCCCGCGTCCTCGGCGAATGCCTTCCATGTCTTCCCGGTGTTCTCCATGATGTCGACGATCGTTGGGTGATTCAGGTTCGGATGGTTGCCGTCGCCGGAGACGCCGAAGAGGCTTCCTCCGATGAGACCGATGTAATTCGGTTGCGACGGGTTCGTGAGGCTCGCCCAATGTTGTGAGAGGGCGTACTGGTCCGCCAGTTGCGTCATGTAGGGAGCGGGACCATAGATGTCCGGAAGATCGTGATTCTCCATCAGCACGACGACGAGCTGGTCGAAGTTGTTCGAGGCTTCAGCAGAAACAGGACCGCCACCCGGAGATTTTTCGGGAGCCCCAATCGGGACGATTCCCGAGGCGAGGGCCACGATGCTGAGGAGGACGGACGCCACGACGGCGCCCAACATCCGCTTCTTCCGTGCATCCATCGGTGAATCTCTCCTGGGGGCGGACGAATCGAAAACGCGAGGGATGATGGTTCTCTTCCAAAAACTGCGAAGCGATAATCGGAAGAGATAATATCACCTCGAGGTCGGGAAATGTGTAGGCAATAGGAGACTCCGATTCTGAAAGGAACACGAATTCCACGAGAAAAGTTTGTAGCACATTCGAAATCCTTCGCGAGCCTCTGGAGGATCCCCTGGAGAAAATGAAGGAAACTAGACGACGCGGAAAGCCGTCAATTCCGGGAAGCTCACTCCAAACAAATTCGGTCCATTGTATCGCTCAGGGCAACCGAATCGCGGAGGGAAGCCGAGCCACGTATGTGGAACCTGGTGTTCTCAAATCAACACGGGGGCTCCATCCTCATCGAGGCCCTGGAACGGATGGATCGGACGCAGGCGCTTTCGACGACCACGAAGGTCGGTCAGCATAGAATCGGCACACACCGACGCAGAGTTGCAGTCCGAGGACGCGTTCCAAGGAGAGATTGCTTGGGCACGATCGAATTCCAAATTATCCGAGTCACCCTGGACGATACTGAACGAAAAGTCATCGAAGGGAACACGTGAGGTCTGTCTATTCTTCGTTCCAGGAGAATTCCTTTCGCTCCTGCCGCGGTTCCCGTGGCGCATACGGACGGGCCATGGCATAGATCGAGGCGAGGGAATACAACACAAAACCGAACCATCCGTAACTCAGGAACAGGATCGCGGTTGTGTTCAGGACGAAATTCGTGACCAAGAAACCCGTGACGGCGGGAAGGAGCATCGCGCCGATCGCGACGTAGATGGAGGCCACGACCGACGGACCTGCCAACGCGACGGGGGACGCGGGGTTCGCCCAATCGGTCCGCGGCGCGATCGTGACGACATGGTTCGTGACCGCTTCGCGCGCCTTCGTCGCGCGCTCGAGCGCCGCGAGGTAGTTTCCTGTGTCCAACAACGCGACGCCTTCTGCGGCGGTCAGCTCCGCCGAGTGGACCTGTTGCGTCGCGACCTTCGTCCGCTCGATGTCCACGAGTATGCCCTGCAGGTCCTCCGCGATCCGCTCGACCAACGCGGACTCGAGCGTGTCCTTCAGTTGCTCCACGAGTCGCACCCGATACGAGAGATCGCCCTCCCGGCCCGCGGTCGCTTCCGCGACGAGGCGCCGAACCTCGGGGACGTTGAGGCCCGCTTGCTTCGAGGCGACGAGGAGCGGTTTGATCTCGTTCACGAGGCGGACCAGCACCTGGGTCATCTCGCGGTCATCGGAGATGAGAGGCCCCGAGTTGCGAGCGCGGATGCCGGACAGGCGGTCCATGAGATCTCCCGGAGTGACGGCATCCTCTCGAGGCACCAGCCGGGAGAGCGCGGCGGAAACGGCCGCGGCGTCCCGTTCCCGATCTGCATCCATGTACCGCGAGGGATCGACGCCCGAGTCCTCGAGCAATCCGTCCAGGGCCCACTCCGGGTCGACGTTCCGCGTCGCCCGCGGAGGTGCCGTCGGGAATGCGAACCCCGATCGATTTCCCCGAGGCAGGTCACGGGGCGGAGGGCCGGGCGAGATTCCCCTCGACCGGACCGGTCGGGCGAAATACGGCACGATGGAAGCGGTCACGAAGAGGCCGATGAGGACCAAGACGCCTCCGACCATCGACGTCTGGTAGACGGTCCGGGACACGTCCGGCTCGAACCAGGGACCTTTCGATGCGTGAGCGACGGACCACGCAAGATACGCGACGATCCCGAAGAAAGCCGAGAAAGCGATCGCCAGGTAGCGAGGACGTACAAAGCTCATCTCCCTCACTCTCCCTGCGATGGAAGGTATTGCGGAATCCATGAATAAGAACGTTCCGTCGCGTCTCCCGCTAGCTCGCGGCTTCCTCGGGAAACCTACGCGGACTCGCGGGCGGGCCCGAACCACCGACCCCATGATGCCCTCCGTTCGACCGTCCGAGGGGACGAGGAGCGCAGGCGTTTCTTCAGCAGGGCGAGCGCGATCCGGAATCCCTCCTTCAGGCGGAGCTTGGGTTCTCCGATCCGCCGGTCGTACCGGATCGGGATCTCGTGGATCGGGATGCCGCGCAAGGCGCACTCCGCGAAGATGTCCGCTTCCAGGTCGAAGCCGTTCGCGGTCAGGCCAAGGGACTTCAGCCGATCGGACACGAAGGCCCACATGCCGCTGCAGACGTCGGAGATCGGGGTGGCGAACAGGACGGAGGCGAACCGGCTCAGGAGGACGTTGCCCGCGTAGTTCAGGCCCGACATGGCCCCTTCGTCGATGGAACCACGGAGCCGAGATCCGAGCACGACGGGACTCTCCTCCTTCAAGGCCGCCACGAGTTCCGGGATCGCTTCCGGTGGGTAGGTGCCGTCGCTATCCAGGAGGACCGCGAAGTCCTCCTTGATCTTCGGGACGAACTCGCGGAACGCGGAGCCTTTCCCGTGACCTGACTGGACGAACACCTCCGCGCCGAGCTTCGTCGCGACGGCTCGCGTCTGGTCCGTGGACTGCCCGTCGAGGAGGTAGACGGAATAGGAGAGGCCCTTGCGGTGGAGCGTGGCCGTGATCCGCTTCATGACCGCCTCCACGCCGCCCTCTTCGTTCAACGCGGGCAACAGGATGGACAGGCTCGGTGGGACCAGATTGTCGATTTCTTGCCATAGGGCCTCGGGCGAGGGATCGACCGGACCGCCGAACGGGTGGCGGGGAATTGGCGGGCTCGGGGCCGAGGGCATGGGCTCCATTTTCCCATACGGTTCCAACCCTCCCCTTACCGGGTCCATTCGAATTTCTGCCCCCCCACCGTTGGATGCACTAAGGTGGTCTCGCGTCGATGGTCGGTAAAAAACGCGCACTTGCGCCCGCTCTGCTCGACGTCGAACCCATCCGCGTCCCCGCATCCTGGGAACGCGAACCCCTGGTCGTTCCTACGACTCCACGATCCCGATTGAACACGGCCCTTTGTCCCGGACCGCATCAAGCTCGGCGAACGGTCTTCTTGTTTTTGGTACACGTTTTGCCGATGTCATCAAAACTGATTCGAGCGTGACCGGGACGCACCATGGCTCGTTATCACGCGTGCAAGTGTCCGACACCCGTTCGATGGAGCCGTCCAAACGTCGCAGTGTCGTACGGAATCGGACGGGTCGCCCGCGTTCCGTCGACGAGGGACTATCTATTTGAGGGGGTAAAAGAATGCGTAATCCTCCTGTGGGTCGTGGGGGGGAAAATCGGATGGGAAGAGAGTCGTCAGACGCATTGGAACAGGCGGCTCTCTCGTTCCTATCGGGCATCGACACGGACCTCGGCCTCGATGCGGCGCTGTTCGTCCGAAGGACCGGTTTGGTCTTGGCTTCGTGGATGCGGGAAGGCATTCGGCTCGACGTCGTGAGCGTGATGGCGGCGACGATGCTCGCGTCGGTGGACACGATCATTGAGTCGGTCGGCGGTCCGACGCCCGATATGATCTCCGTCGACACGGACGCCCATCAGATCCTCGCGACGAAGGTCAACTCACGGGCCTTCCTCGTCGTCATCGCGCCGAAGAAGGTGAGCCGAGCCGTCGTTCGGAGGACGATGCGCGGACTCAATGCGCGTCTCGCGGCGGCCGCATCGAAGTCGACGCACCTGCACATCGAGGAAACCGAGAAACAACGAGTTAATGTACGTCCTCCTCGCTGATGATAGCCCAGGACGAGGGTCTCGGGCATGGAGAGCACGGGCCCGAACGGGTACGCCCTGTTCGGAGCGATGGGAGTCTTCGACTGGATCTTGCAGTCGCTATCGAGGATTGGCGCCCGAGTTCCGATGGAGTCATCGACCCTCGCCATCGCATTGGCCCTCATGGTGGGACTGAAGCACCCGATCCGCCGGCGGATCTACGATCACCTCGCCCGCCTCCCGGGGGACCATTTCCGGTCCGTGGCACGATCCCTGAGCCTCGCGGTGGGGACCGCCCGTTATCACCTGGACGCACTCGCCCGCGAGGGCCTCGTCTACAAACAAGACACGAACGGTCGGGCACGATATTACATCACGGGCGGCGAGGCCGAGGTGAACCGCCTCTACGCGCGTCACTGGGAGTATCGCGACGTCCGCCTGCGCATCCACGGTGCGTTGCGCCGCCTCGAGAAGGCCCAGCCCGCGACGATCGCCAAGGTCTTGGGCATCAGTCGGCAGCTCGCGTCGTATCACCTCGCGGTCCTTGAAAAGTCGGGCCGGGTCCGCCGCCAAGGTGTTCAGTACCGATTGGTCGCTGGACGCTGAAAACCGGATCGCCACTCAGCTCGCCCTGAATCCGACGGACTCCACGGCAGATGCGAATGCATTTTGACGAAACGCTCCCGGAACGAAAGGATCGATGACTCGCCATGTCGTAGGTTCTGACCCTGCTATCGGCCCGGCAACCCGTGGTTCGAAGCTTTAATCAAGGGAGCCGCGATAGGACGAACTCTTGGCCGCGCGCGTCCGGGGACCGGCGTACCTCGACATCGTGACCTTGGCCGTCTGCCTCATGGGACTCCTGGGGCTGATCTCCACCTTCCTGGAATTCAAGGCCGGAGTCCTGGGCATCCCGCGGATCCTCTTTCTGCTCTTCCTCGCGATGATGTGCGCTCCGTTCTACGTGGCGCTCGTGCGGACCCCGAAGTTTCCGTTCCTCATCCCCCCGGTCGTCGTGATCTTTCTCTTGTTTGTGATCGCGACCCCGCATGGCGTCATCTACGGGACCGACCCGATTTTCAACTTCTCGTTCACGGACGAAATCGTCCGTAGCGGGTTCTGGTCCCCCGGTACCGGAAACGCCTTCGCGCATACCTACTCGTTCTACCCCCTCGGAAACGTCTTCATGGGGTACGTGATCCTGGCGACGGGCGTTCCCGGGACCGTCGCGTACCTGTGGATCGAGCCGCTCCTCCGGCTGCTCGCGCTCCCCGCGACCATCTTCGCGATCGGCCGACGCCTCTTCAGCACCCGAATCGCGATCCTCGGTCTCTTCTTTTATCTCGGAACTGCGTCGATCCTGTTTAACACGCCGGTCCAACAGGGTATGGGCATCGTGTTCGTCGGGCTCTCCTTGCTCGCGCTCATCATGCTGACCCGGAGCGCGGACAAGAGCGCGCAGCGGCGCGCCCAAGTCCTCTTCATGCTCGTGGCGGGCGGAATCGTGATGACCCACCACCTGTCGTCCTACATCTTCGCGGGCTGGTTGGCCACGCTTGCGGTGTTCATGTCCCGCCCGCGATTTCGCCCCGCCATCGGTTCCGTGCGATTGGGCGTCCTGTTCCTGTACTTCATCGGCTTGCTCGCGATCTATATCACGTTCTTCACGTATTCGATCTTCCTCGGTCACGAACAGAACCTCGAGACGGTCATCTATCGATTCGTGGCCCCCGAGAGCTTCCCTCCCGCGGGTACGAGTGCCGGCTTGGGCCGGACCTTCACCACGGGGGAAATCGCCTGGGTCGCCGGCTCGGTCTTCGTCCTCCTCTTTCTGGCGCTGATCAGCCTCTACCGGTTCCGAAAATCGAGGGAACATCCCTTCGCGGTGGCGAATGGCCTCGTGGCGACGACCGTGACGATCGTCACGTTGCCCTTGGTCACCACGGGCTTCAACTTCGTCACGCTTCGAATCGGGGAATACACGAACCTCTTCGTGGCACCCTTCGCCGCTGCCACCCTCATCCGCTGGGCCGGAGCCTCCTCCGGTCGCTGGGGTCGGCTCATCCCCAGATTCACGGGAAAGCGGGATTGGCTCCCGCGTGCCGCATGCGTCGCGATCGGGGCCGCGATCCTGATGGGTGGCAACCTGGCCCCGGCCTCCACGCGGGCCTACTTCGAATCTCCCCTCGCCCGTACGACCGACTCGCCGCTGAATTTCGGTTCGGACGCGATCCGGGCCGCGACGTGGGCGGACAGCCACATCGGCCGGGAGCGCCTCTGGGGCGATCAGCTCGCGATCGACGGGTTCGCTGGCTTCGCGAACATGGAGGTGGATTTCGGAAGCTCTCGGATCTTCACGAGTACGGCCCTCAACGCGACCGAGTGGTCTCGAATATCCGTGGGGGACTACATCGCGGTCGATCGATGGATGCTCATCCTGCGGCCGAACTTCTTCCAAGAACCCGCCCTGACGGTCAACCTGACCGCGGCGCAGGTCGGAAAATTTGCGCGCGATCCGCACCTCGCGCTCGTCTACCAGGACGCGACCTTCTCCCTCTACCGAGTCATGTCGACCCCGCCGCGGTGACGCGCCGACCTACGTTACGACCACGGGAAGGTGGCCCTCGGTGACGACGGCGATGGGGTAATTCAAGAGATCGAAGTGCAAGGTGAACGTACCCGTGGTATCGAGGGCGATCGAGAACGATTTCGTCCATGACGCCCCGACGGCGAGGGCGATTGGTTCGGAGTACTCCCCGAAGGCATCCATCCGCAAGGGCGACGTCGTCGACACCGTATGGAATGGCTCCGTCCCCGTGGCGTTGAGGGGGACCAGCCGGATGCGAAGCTCGTACGAGCTCGCGGTGTCATTGCCCATCACGGTCACCGTGATGGACTTGGGCTGACCAAGGACGAACGATCGATTAAGGCTGTTCGAGGTCCCGTCGGGGCCCGTGAGCGCGAGACCCACGGACGGTGCGTCGGGATAGTGGACGTTCGCCAGGGACACGAGGAACACGACGGCGCCCACGACGACCACGTAGAGAGCGGCGACGACTCCCTTCTCGCCCTTCGTGTAGTCGGAGAAGTCGAACAAGCGCCGTGCGAAATCGACGAAGGCCATCCAAGGATTCGTCGCCGGGCGGCGCAATAGGAACGCGATGACCGCGAGCGGCAATCCGACGATCACGACCGCGAATTCCGTGATCGGGATGCCGACGATCGAAACCGCCAGGGCCGACAACGACGTGATGAGGATCGTCAGTCCGACGGTGAAGGCGAGGATCTCCGCGACAGACATCGGGATGCGTCCCCCCGCGACGAGGCCGAGCGTGCAGTACCCCATGGCGAAGAAGGCCACGAGGGCCACCGCGGCCCGATACGGATTCAGAGGCATCGTGACCGCGAGGATCGCATACAGTGCGAGGACGGCCACCGCGAGGCCGATGTACGGGAAGGTCGCACCGGCCGCGGGAGGTCGTTCGGAGGGAACCATCGACGTGTGCCTCGCGTTGAAACCGGCCGGCATTCAAAAACCCTCGCCCGTGGCCGGAGGAAAGTCTACCGCCGGACGAAGGACACGAAGGTCTTTGCGACGGTGGACCAGTCCGGCGTCGTTCGGATCCACTCGTCGTTTTTCCGCACGACTGCGGCCCGTTGGGCGTCGTCGAAAACGGATTCGATCGCCCGCGCGATGTCCGGAGGATTCCGGGGCTTCGCGAAGACGAGGCCCGTCCGCCCTTCGAGTTCTCGGATCGGGTGAACTCGCGTCGTGACGACGGGCAGACCCGCCGCGACCGCTTCGAGGACGACGAGGGGAAGCCCCGTCCGCACGAAACGGTAGGGGAAGACAGCGACGTGGGATGTGCGGTAGATCGCGCGTAACTCCTCCCGCGTGATCAGGCCGTGGACGCCGAGGACCTCGTGGACGCCGATTCGCTTCCGCTTGACGATCGGGGCGGGAAATCGCCCGTCACGCAGGAGCAGGACGACCTGCGTCGGAGGGTCCCGGGGAAGGGCCCGCGCAAGCTGCACCATGTCGCGGGTGCCCCGCGTGGCCTCAGGGGGCCCCGAGAAGACGACCCGCCGCGGAACGGGTCCGAAGGCCCCGGACAGTCGGGATCCTAGGCCCGCGGGCCTCCGATCGAGGAAAAAGGGGTCGAACGGATGGCGCACGACGTGGCACGATCCCGCCGGGAGCCCGGCGGAAATCCCCGTCGCTCGGTCGTTTTCCCAGAGGAAGGCGTAGTCGTTCACGTAAGGGGGTGGATCGGCCCACGTGCCGATTCGGCGGGAGCCGTACAAGCCGGCATGGTGCAGGTCGAGACGGATCTCGGGGACGAGGGTGGGGTCCAAGAATCGCCGGGCCAGGTCCCATCCGTTGTGGAGGGGCCGGAGGAAGATTCCAATCAGCCGGCCCTTCGACGGGGGCGTGCCCGGCTCCCGGTGCAGGGAGAAGAACAGGCTCGCCGTCAAACGGACGATTCCCGCGTCGTAACCGCGCGTCTCCAGGAGCCGATGGAGCCGGCGCGCCGACCGGAAGTCGGTGGCGTCGGGATGCCGGTCGACGCGGACCCCGTTCCAAGTCGGGACGTTCGCCTCGGTCGTCAGCGCCGAGGCCTCATGGCCAGCGTCCTGCAGCGCCCGAGCGAGTTCGCCCAGGTACCTCCACGGTTGCAGCTTCAGGGAGTTGGGAGGGAGGGTCTCGGTGAGGATCGCGATCCGAAGGGTTTCCATGGCTCAGCCCCGCACCGCGGTCCTTGGGAGGGAACGGCTCAGGCGGGCCAAGAGATTGGAACCCGGGCAAAAGGGTATCGTCTCTTCCTGCGTCCTCGGGTCGCTCGCCTCCCATCCGATGTCGTACGGGACTGAAGCGAATTTCTAATAAGGCGACGGGGTACCTATCATTGGGCGGTGGAAGTACCTGCGGATCCTGATCGTCGGGTCGCGAATCTTGCCGTTCCGTCACGCCGGAGACAAGAATTTCTGGCTCGACATGTTCGGCGGGCTCCAACGGCTCGGACACGACCTTGAAATCGTGTCGGCGATGGTCGAGGACGTTCCGAACGGGGGCCTCCCTCTCCATCGGGTCCCCCCGATCCCGGTGTACCTGCGACCCGACCTTCGCTTCAACCCGACCCACTGGTACATCGCCGGGACGAACAACTACGTGAGCAAGACGGTCAGCCTTCCGCGGATCGTCCGCGCGGTCCGCCGCTACCGCAAACGCTTCCGTCCCGACGTCATCCATTTCATCGAGAACTACGGGCCGGCCATGGCGCCGCTCCGGCTCGCCTTCCCCCACGTCCCGCTGACGATCTCCGCACCGACGTACCAGCCGAATCGTCCGCTGTACGATCTGTTCCTCGAGGCCAGCTTCGCGAGCTTCGACACGGTCGTCCCTTTCTCGGACGCGTACCAGCGGCGTCTCCTCGAGCTCCGGTTTCGCCGGGAGCGCGTCCGCCGGATTCGGTGGGGGATCGACGTGGACCGGTTCGCGCCCCCTTCGGACGAGCAGCGGGCCGCAGCCCGGAAGGAGCTCGGACTGGGGTCCGAGCAGATCGTGGGGTTCTGGACCGGGTTCATTCAGCAGACGACGGAGGACGATCTGCGCGCGGCGTTGCAGACCGCCGAGCGGACTCTTCGAAGCGACCCGACGAAGTATGCCTTTCTCTTCTGCTTCAAGCCGGAGCACTTCAAGGAGTCGTTCCGGGCGTTCGAACGCCCCGGACTGCGCGTCTTCGGGTCGGCCGAGGCCTTTCAAGCGGCGCGGGCATCCGCCGACGTCTTCCTCTCTCCTATCCAAGACGCCCGATCGACCGCCGCTCCGCCCCTCGCATGGCTCGAGTCCCTCGCGATGGGCATCCCGATCCTGACGACGGACATCCCCGGATCCGAGGAGGCCGTGGTCGACGGAGAGAGCGGGTTCCGAGTCCGATCCCCCGAGGAAGCCAGCGACCGCCTCCGGGAGATGGGCTCGGATGCCGCGATGCGTCGACGCCTTCGGGAAGGGGCGCGACAAATCGCGGTGGACCGGTATTCCGTCGACCGCGCGTTGGAGGAATACCTGGCCCTCTGGTTGGACCTTGCCAATGGATCCGATGGGCGTGCGGACCCGCGAGAATCGGTGAAACGCTCCCGTGCGCCATCCGGACAGTGAAATCCGGCCTGAAGCCGGTACGCCGCGCGTCGGGTTGCGGCCGAATCCCCGCACCGCTTCACGACGCGGCGAGGACCGTCTCGAAGTACCGAACCGTTTCGTCGCACATGCGGGACAGTGAAAAGCGCTCCCTCGCTCGATCCGCGGCCGCGGCGCCGATCCGATGACCCAGGGCCTCGTCCGCGAGGATTCGCTCCATGGCGGATGCCAAGGCCTTCGGATCACCGGGCGGCACGAGCAACGCCGACTCCCCGTCCACGACCATGTCGCGGATCCCTGGAACAGAGCTCGCGACGATCGGCTTGCCGAGGGCCATCGCCTCGATGAGCGAGTACGGACAGCTTTCCATGAAGCTCGGCACGACCACGAGCGACGCCCGCTGCAGGCGGGCGAGGAGTTCGGGCCGGGGAATCACTCCGAGGAATTGGACCCGATCGGCCCCGAGTCCGAGGGTCTCGGCGTGCCGTCGCCACGTCTCGACCTGGCCGCTCCCGGTCACATACAGGCGTTCGCGGCGCGGCAGATACGGGAGGGCGTGCAGCAACACGGACAGGCCTTTCCATCCGAGGAGGCGGCCGGTGAAGAGGATGGAGCCTTCGTCGTCCGGTCTCTCCGTCGCTGGAGGAGCGTCATCGAGGGAGAGTCCGTTTGGGACCGTGGCGGAGGTCCGGAGCCGCGGCAGGTAGGTGCCCATCACCTCGGCACGCACCGCGTTCGACACGAAGAGGGCATGACGGACCCGCTTCCAGTAGTAGACCTCGGCCGGAAGCAGAGCGGGGAGCACGGTCATCGTCGTCTTCTCCGACCCGTCGAGGGGGCTTCCGCGGCGCCGCGCCTGTTGGATCCCGCGGGATTGCCCCAGGATCGTCGTATGCGTCGTCACGACGATGGGACACGCCTTCGTCGAGGTGAGGAGGTCCGGCATCTGCGCGTGATGCACGACGAACAGGTCCGGCCGATATTGCCGGATCAGGTCGGGCAACCGCCGCCGGAGCGCGAGCTGGAACTTGAGGTAGTTCGCCATGACGCCTCCGCCATTCGTCAGCGGAACGGTCGTCACGCGGGGATCGGAGGACGCGGCCTCGCTGCCGCCGAAGATCGTCACCTCGTGCCGAGGGCCCATGCCTCGCAGCAGTTGGCTGACGTAGGTCCCGATCCCGCCCCAAATCCGACCGTACTCGGGGGCCGCCACCGCGATCTTCGTTGCCCTCGCTCTCCCAATTTGTTCGAATGCGCGAAACCACGTTCGCGATCACGCCCGCGAGAACCGGGGCCTCTGACGCCGCGGCTCCCGGGGGGCGAGCGTGTCTTCTTTTTCGCGCTGGAACTTCAGGAGTTCGCCTCTATTTGAGGGTTCCCCGAACTTCGTTCCCCGCACGGATGGGCCGCGATCCGGCTTGCCTCGGCAGGCCGACCGGCCTGCCTGCGGACAATCAGGACCCGAGGATGTCGCGATACAGGTCCAGGTGGGCCTGCGCGCAAGCTTCGGCGGAAAAACGCTCGAACACAAGGGCGCGTCCGCGGGACCCGATTTCCTGACGCAATCGGGAGTCCTTCGCGAGGGTGTCGACAAATCGGGCCATCGACTCCGGGTCGGAGGCGAGGAAGCCCGTCCGCCCATGCTCGATGATCTCCCGGTGGGCGGCGATGTCGGAGACGACCACGGGCACGCCCGCCGCCATCGCCTCGATGACGGCGTTCGGCGAGCCTTCCCAGGGGGAGGGATAGACGAACACGTCCGAGGCGGCCAGGTACGACGGCACGTGATCCCAGGGCACCTCGCCGATGAAATGCGTCCGGGCCCCGACGTCGCCGTAGGTCGCGAGGAGCTGCCGGTAATACCGATCTCCGTAGTGCTCCTCCGTGTACCCGCCCACGACGACGGCGTCGGTGTCCGGAAGGCGTCGCACGACGTCGAGGAGCCATTCGAGCCGCTTCTCCGGGATCACCTTCCCCACGTAGGAGAGGAGCGTGCGGTCCGTCGGAAGGCCGCGCAGTCTCCGGGCTTCCTCCGCAGTCGGGAGCCGCTCGAACTTGCGGAGGTCGAGGCCGTTCGGGATCACGCGGGCGTGATACGATTGGAAGCGATCGGCCAGGGCATGCGAGTTCGTGACGACGACGCTCTGCGAGAGGAAAGGGACCATCGCCGCTCGGGTCACGGCCCCCGCGGCCGGCCCGTATCGCATCGCGATCTCCAACCCCGGGTCCGTGCCCAGACTGACGATCCGAGGAAAGACGCGGGCGAGGTAGGTGGCCGGGAAGGCGTAGTAGGGATCCAGGGCGTGGAAGACATCGTGGTCGCGGCGAGACGACCGCAACGCCTGGGCCAAGGTTTGGATCCCCCGGGGGAACACGAGGGGCCCCGCGACCATCACGCCGGGTTCCTGGGTGAGGCCCCGATGCGGACCCGGGGCATCGAGGCACACGAGTTGGACATCCACCGTCCGCTGGAGGATCTTGAACAGCTGGAACGCCTGGAGGGCCACCCCTCCGCCCTTGCCTAGGTGGGCGATCGCAAACAGGATGCGAATCTCCCATCCTCCTCCGCCGAATTTCCCGACAACGTGGGGATCACCGTACGCCGTTCGTTGCCGTGTGGACCCGCCGGAGCTACCTGAAGGTTCCGGTACACGTGAAATGCATCTCCGGTCAAAGAGGACATGAATCCGCCCGAGGATCCCGGTAAACTCCGGGGGAGCCGCCTCATCGGTTCACGAAGGAACGGGCCATCGTCACCGCGTTGCGCGGCCGATCCCTCCACCGGCGGCCGAAGTACGGGAGCCATTTCGGCCCGTACGAGATGTACTCGGAGACGCGCTGTCCCTTCTGAACGAGCTCCGCGTGAAGCGGGTCCAGGACGCCTTGGAGCATCGCGAAATCGAACGGGGCCGGACGATCCCGCGCGAGCTCGAGGGACCGCTGGATCATGCGGCGGTCGTGGCTGGCGACGGAAAAATCTCTGCCTCGGGCAAACAGGGTCTCGAGATGCTTCAGGTACGCGCTGTCGATTTCACCCCGCGACCCGTGTGCGATGTCGGGCGGTTCCTTGTAGGCCCCTTTCACAAGTCGGATCCGCGCACCGGCCGCGATGAGACGGTCGACATCTTCCCGAGTTCGTCGCAAACTCGCTTGGAGGCATATCCCGACGCGTTCGTACCGCTCCAGGAGGCGTTCGCAAAGCCAGATTGTGTCGTCCGTGGTGTCGGCGGCCTCCATGTCCAACCAGAGGACGCGGCCCTGCGCCCTCGCGGCGTCGAGGACGGGAAGCACCTGGGACAGCGCAAACGCTCGGTCGATCAGCAGCCCGAATTGCGTCGGCTTGAGGCTCGCCGCGCCGCGGATCCCCTCGGACTCCATCGCGGCCAGGAGTCGAAGGTATTCGCGGGCCGTCGCTTCCACCTGGGCGCGGTCCTGAAGGCGTTCTCCGAGATAATTTAGGATGGCCTCCATGCCGCGGGCGTTCGTCTGCCTCGCTGCGAGGAGCGCGTCCTCCATCCGCTCGCCCGCGACCCACTGATGGGTCCGTCCGATGAACGCCTCGCCCGCCCGCTTCGCGAAGGCGAAGAGTTCGGACCAGCTCTGGGGCCGTTCGAGAGGAGCCGTCGTTTCCGTCGGTCGTTGGAGCGCTCTCCCGGTTAAGGCATTTGTCCGAACCACGGTCACGCAACGTCTCCATCATGTTTTTTGATAGATGGATTCCTGGTGACCAATAGAAGGGACGTCGGGAAAGCGAAGGAGGTCGGAATGGATCTTCGGATCGTCGGACCACGGAGAGGACAGGGCCGCGGCGAGGGCGGACGGCTCCATCTCCAGGAGCGCGCGGAGCAGCCGGGTCCGGCCGTATCCGTCGGCGGGATCTCCCATGCCGCGAAACATCGGCACGCTCGTGAGGAAAAACTTCGGCGGCATCTCGCATCGGAACAACCGCGAATAGGCCTGTTCGATCACCGGATGGTATGGGGCGTGGGATCCGACGACCCATCCTCCGAGACCGAGGCGGAACAGTGCGACCTCGTAGCCGACGATGTCCGGCATGACCCAGTCCCAGGCACCCTCCCCGGCCAAGATCGCGCGGTTCGCACAGGTCGGGCAGACGAATTCTACCGGCGTCCCGGGCCGCCAGGGCTGTCGCGTCCGTCGGAAGCACGACGGGCAATGGATCCAGAACGTCGACGATTGGGGGCCCCGTTGATACGGTTCCCCGTGCTGAGCGATCTGACTCCTCGCGACGGAGGCCTTGATCGCGTCGACCTCCTTCGAGCGGTCCGCGATCAGGGTGAGCTCCGGACGGACAAGGTCCGTCAGGTCCGCCATCGGAAGGAAGAGGATGCGGTCCGCCTCGGGCCCGAGCATGAGGCGGAACAGATCGTGCTGGATGCGGATCAACCAGTCGCCCAGGTTTTCCACCTCCTCGGCGGCCAGGTGCATCATGCCGAACAGTTGGTCGAGTCGGACCGCGATTCGTCGCTTGGCGTTCGTTCGGAGGCGGCCACCCGCCTTCATCTCGTGCGCGACGTTGTTCTCGACGAAGTCGTCGATTTGCTTCCGGAGCGCGTGAAGCCCGTGGGACGTGGGCGGCCGGAGCCATCGGAACGGGGTGTGCGACCGGGCCTTGCCGACCCGCACCTTCGGCGGGTGCTTCACCTCGTCCGGCGAGCCTCCTTTGAGGGGCGCTCCGAACCGAAGGTTCTCCGGTCGCATCTCGGCCGTATAGTGGTTTCCGATCAGGTAGAGCGTGAGCGCCCTCCGGTCCATCCGGGCGATCGCGTCGGCCTTCAGGACAAGCCGGACGATCCCCAGGTGGGGAAGCTGGCCGTCGTGGGCCATCTCGATGAGCAGGGTGTCGGGATTCGCGAGGGCCTCGATGGCCGCACGCGTGCCCGCGGTCCCTCGAATCCGAAGGCGGTTCTTGTAGAAGTCCGCGGCGAAGCGGGCCAGGTCCCTCCGCCGGGCCTCGAAGGGAAAGACCTTCCGGGCTGCGTCGTGATACATCCGGGCCTTCGCGGCGGCATCCTGCTCGACGACGAACGGACTCGCGGCGGCGGCCTTGGACGGACGGAATGGGCCGCGGACCATGACCGTCTGGTCCCACCATTCTTGGGTGTCCGAAATCCTACGCATGGGGCGGACGCCCGGATTCCCGAACGACCCTCGGGGCGTTGCGGATCCCAGAATCGCCCGCCAATCGGGGGGCGGCCTATCCGTCATGGACCTCCCAGATGACCTCGAACGCCTCGGCGAAGTCCCGGTGCATCTCCGCGCCCCGATACCGCGCGAGGTGGCGCTGGGCTTCGACCTCCAGGGGTTCGAGGAGGCCGGCGGCCAAGTATGTCTCCAGGACTTTCATCTTGCCGTCGAACGATTCCCGGCTGACCGGGACGTACATCTGGGGATTGAAAGGATGGACGTTCCGATGCGTGTAGATGACGGACTCCCAGAGCCAGAGACGGTCCACGTGTCGGCGGGCGGCGGCCGTCGCGATCCGCTGGGCCGCGATGTGGTCCTGGTGGGCCTCGCCGTGGTGGTGGGAGATGACCGTGTCGATCGAGTAGGTCCGGATCAGATCGTCGACGAATCCGACGGTAGCCCAGTCCTGGACGAGACTGCCGATCGGGAACTTCCCGAGGAAGTACTCTCCCTTCCCGCCCCCCGCCCGAAGGGCCTTTCGGGATTCCGACCACACGGCCTCGATCTCGTCCCACCGGAGTGTGCCGTAGGCGCCGGGGGCAAGCGCGACCGCATAGACGTTGTGGCCAGACCTCTTCTTCTCGAGCAGGGTTCCGAAACAGCCGAGCTCGACGTCGTCCGGATGGGCACCGACCGCCAAGATGTTCGTTTGGGGAGCCCCGAGTCCAACCGATGCAAGAAGGAGGTATGAATCCACCGCTTATCAGCGGCTTCACCTCGATGCGTCTCCGAACATCTTCCTCAACTTGATGGACTCCCCGCAGTTGAACACCGCGTCGATGGCAGCCAGATTGGGCATGAACTCGCCGAACAGCTGGGGATAGGGGGTCGGCGTGAACGCATCATAGACCAAGCGGACGTCGGTGAACTGGCTCTCGTCGAGGTAGTCGTGGCCGCCTTGGCCGGAGAGGTACGTATCGCCCCCCAGGCTTCGGACCATGTGGATGTTCTTGGCCGTCGCATCGTCCGTCTGCGGCGCGGGCAATTCCGACGCGTGCACGATCTTCGTGCGAATCGAAAGCCAGCGGGCGACGAGGGCGATGAGCGCCTCGTTCAAGTCCGCGAGGGACGTCCAAGGCTTCTCGAGGACGGCGTGGATTTCCTTCTCGTAGGACGCATAGCACGGTGCGCGTCGGTAGTTCGCATCGAGCGCTTGCCGATGCCGTAGGGCCCAGGGTCCGTCGACGATCTGGACGTCCCGGATGGCGCGAAGCGTCGCATGCTGAACCGGGACCGTCAGCCACTGCGCTCCCTGCGGCGTCTTGATCCGGTTCCGATTGTGAAACCCGAGTTGCTTCGAGTACTGGGCGGTATCGTAGAGGACGAGCACGTCCGCATTCGCCATCTTGTGGAAGAACCCCAGGTAGGGGAGGTAATTCGGTTGGTGGATCGTGACAATCATTCGACCGCTCTTGGCTCTCGAAATCGACCGGGAAGAGGTAGTACGTGTCTGGAACACGGTCCTTTATAAAACCCCTCAGTTTTCAGCGTCCCGGAACCCCGACCGATCCCCGGATCGCCTGGGGCCGAGATGGCTCACTCGAGGAGATCGACGACATGGGTCCCCTTGGGTCGCGACACGCGCTTCCACTCGTGGTTCCCCACGCGGAGGACGGTGACGCTTCCCGCCACGGTCCGGAAACCCGCGGCCCGGTGGGCCCTCTCCGAGGCTTCGTTGTCCCGGGCGATCGTCGTGTACAGCCTCGAGAGGCCTCGCGCTTCCGCCCATTGCTTTGCGGCCGCCACGAGCGCCCCGAAGATGCCCAGCCTTCGAGAGTCCGGCATGACGAACACGTTGTGGATGTACGCCCCGGAGGGGTCCCGGGACACGTTCACGACGTGGTTCACTTCGCGGACGAGATGCGTCCCTCGGGTGATCCAAAGATAGCCGCGATAGGTGGTACCGGATCGAGCGATTAGGCACACGCTCCCCCGGGTCTGCCGACCGAGCCACGCCTCCGGCGAGCTGCTCACCATCGCCGCGAGCCGACGAATGTCTTCGTCCTTCGCCTCAAAGATCTCGACGTCGACCGTTGGACGTTGGGGC
>VBMC01000055.1 GCA_005879015.1 Methanobacteriota archaeon | reverse complement strand
GCGAAATCTCAATCAAAGAGGGGGACCGCCCCGTCGTCCGCGGCCATGGGACCGTGAGCGGTGTCCGGCTCCTCGAAGTCGCCCCTGAGATTGAGGCCCTGGAACGCGAACTGGCCTACGGGCTTGCGCTTCGGAGTTTGGCCTTGGACAAAGACCTTTGGAGGGAGGACAATCCACTACGATTCATCTTCCCAAGAACAAGATAACGATATCGTGCGGCCAGTTTCCGGTGGTTGAGAAGGGATTTCGCATCCGTTTGTGATTCATTTGAAGTCGGGTGGCAAGAGGTCCGGGATCCCGTCCTTGATCTCGTATCGATGATTGCACTTCTTACAAAAGAGCGAGCCTTCGATGATCTCGTCCTTTTCGACGTCGACGGCGAGGTCCAAGTCCCCCTTGCACACGGGACAGCACAGGATCTCCATGAGGTCTCGCTTCATCAATCGCCGGAAGGCCGGCACGTGACTTAAGGCCATCGCGCGGCCCCGTCCGACGTGCGTTCCAAAAGTCTCTTGCGAGGGCATCCTATCAGGAGGCCCGCGCCCTCCGTGCGATTGCCGACAATGCCTATATAGGCGGTCCATCATGGGCGCAACCTCCCGGAGGTTTGCAAGGTCTTGGACGAAGGTAAAGGCTGGTTCCGCGCGAACTGGCGGACCGCCGCGGTCCTGGTCCTCATCTTCGGACTCGCGCTGTTTCTGCGCGTCTATTTCGTCTACGGCCTGGCCTTCCAACTCCCGCATGTCAACTGCGACAGCATCTACACGCCCACGTATTCCGGCGGGTCGGACTCGTACTACTGGGACCGCGCCCTCTGTTATTCGTTCCAGAGCGGACGCGACCTCGGCCTCGACCCGATGCTGAACTATCCGCTCGGGAATCAGAATCCCCGGCCGCCCCTCTTTCCCTGGTTCTCCCTCCTGGTCGGACACGTGATCGCGCCGCTCTTCAGCACCGCGTGGCAGGGCGTCCTCTTCACGTTCCTCCTGAGCGCGGGCCTCTTCGGCTCCCTCACCGTCTTCCCGACGTACGCGCTCGGCAAGGAGGCCTTCGGCCGGAAGGCGGGGATCATCGGAGCCCTCCTGTTGGCCATGAGCGTCGGGAACCTCCAGCGGAGCCAGTCGACGGACGCGGACCACGACGCCTTCACGCTCTTCTTCGTCGTCTCGACCCTCTATTTCTTCCTGCGCGCCCTGCGGACGATGGGCCGCAAGCGCTGGGTCGAGAACTGGTTCCAGAGGGACTCGATCGTCACCGGACTTCGCGCGTTCCTCAAAGAGAACCGCACTAGCGTGTTGTACGCCCTCCTCGCAGGCCTCTCCGTCTGCGTGATCGCGCTCGCCTGGCAGGGCTGGGCGTACGTGTCCGTGATCCTGATGGTCTGGTTCGCCGCGGAGCTGTTCCTGGGACGGTTCCGCAACGAGGACACGATGGGCACGTGGATCCTGTTCACGATCACCCTGGCGACGCCCCTCCTGCTCGCCTTCCAATGGTATCTGGTCCGCGGGCAAATCCGCGTCTGGTTCGACGTGCCCGTGTATCTCTTCCTCGGCGCGTTCGTCCTCGGGCTCGCGTTCACGGTGACCCGCGACTACCCGTGGACGCTCGTGATCCCGAGCACCCTGATCGCGGGAGCCCTCGGCCTCGGGGTCGGGAGCCTGGTGAACCCGACCCTCACGAACGCGTTCTTCACCGGCGCGGGGTACTTCGTCCAGTCGAAGGTCGTCACGACGATCGCGGAGGACCAGGCGCCCGGGATGTCCCAGATGATCCTGTCCTTCGGCCTCTTCACGTTCGGACTCACCCTGGTCGCGGTCGCGTATCTGGTCTGGCAAATCCCGCGCCGCCGGGACCCGGCCTACAACATCGCCGTGATCTGGGCCCTCGTCGCGATCTTCATGGCCATCACGGCGGCCCGTTTCATCTTCAACGCCTCGCCCGCGTTCGCGGTCGTCGCGGGCTTCGCGGTCGACCAGGTCCTCCGTCGGGCGGACTTCACCGGGATGCGTCGGACCTACCGCTCCCTCTCCGGAGGGAATTGGCGGAACGCCCTCCGGAAATCCGTGAAAGTGCGCCACGTCCTCGCCGTCCTCGGGATCGTCTTCCTCGTCCTCCTGCCGAACATCTGGTGGGCCGTGGACGCATCGATCCCCTTCGAGCTCAAGTCGCAGTACGACAAGCAGCTCGCGGCATTGCTCCCGAGTTTCCTCCGGTCGCCCGGATACAGCGCGTCGAGCAACAGCCCGTTCTACTTCGGGGCCTTCGGATATAGCATCCCGAAGCCGACCGAATACTATCCTGCGGCCTGGCGGTGGTTGGCGACGCAGGACACGGACCGGCCCGCGGAATTACGACCCGCCTTCCTCTCCTGGTGGGACTACGGGTTCGAGGCCGTCGACCGTGGGGTCCATCCGACCGTCGCGGACAACTTCCAGAACGGATACGCGCTCGCGGGACAGTTCATCACGGCCCAGAACGAGACGGAGGCGATCTCCCTCCTAGTGATCCGGCTCCTGGAAGGCGACATGAAACTGCATCGCCCGAACTTCAGCCCCGCGGTCGCCGCGACCCTCTCGGGGGCCGGCCTGCCGGTCGACGTGTTCCAGAGCGTGATCCTCCATCCGGCCGATTACATCTCCCTCGTCCTCTCCGATCCGGTCCGCTACGGAGCCTGGGCCCAGGACATGCAGCCCCAGAACGCGGAGTACGTGTTCCTCACGCACCTCCTCACGCGACAGCTCGACCTGGCGGGCGTCGTGTCGTTGTACCACACGATCCGCGACGTGACGGGTTGGGACATCGGGTATTTCGCCGTCGACTCGCGCCTGTTCCCGATCAGCGTCCAGAACACGGGGATCTTCTACGCACCCGTGAAGCTCTCGGACCACCGGATCCTCCAGCTCCCGGACGGCCGGATCCTCCCGATCGAGTTCTTCCAGATCTTCGCGACGACGAACCGCGCATCGAACATCCCGATCCAGTTCGTCGGCGCCGGGGACACGATCCAGAGCCAGACGATCCAGTATAAGCCCGCCTTCTACAGCTCGATGTTCTACCGGTCGTACATCGGATATTCACCGTCGGACCTGGGTTCCAACGACACGGGCATCCCGGGGTTCGACCAGGCGCTCCAAGCGTACCCGCCGGCGCCCGCATGGAACCTCACCCACTTCCGCGTCGTGTATCGGAGCTCCTACTACAATCCGTTCCCGGATCCCGCGAACCACACGGACGCCTGGAGGGCGATGAACTACGATGAGGCGCTGCGCCTCCAGGCGAACATCACCGCGGGGACGCTCAAGGGCGTCGTCGACCTCGGTACGACGACGGCCGTGGCGAACGGGGTCGTGCTCCTCCGCTACTACGACGGCGCCATCGTGAACGGGACCGTCACTGCCGGGTCCGCGCCGCTCCCCGGCGTCCGGATCACCGTCACCGACGAACTCGGGACGCCGCATTACCTGACGACGACGGACGCGTCCGGACGGTACAGCGCCGTCGTCCCGTTCGGCGACATCACGATCACGGCGTCGTCCGGGAGCCTCACGAGGACGACCCTGATCGGAACCCGCACACTGGCGAGTGCTAAGGTGCACGTGACCTTGGAGCAGGCGATGCGTTCTCCCGTGGATGCGAACGGGGACGGAGTCCCGGACTGGCTCATGACCCGCGACCTTCAGGCGACGCCGCACGACTGGCACGGGATCGCGTTCTACGACATGGACCGCAACGGGGCGTTCGGACCCGGCGACGTCCGGGCCACCGGCGCCACGATCACCGTGTCGAACAAGGAATTCCCCTTCAAGCGAACGGCGACCGCGGCCCTCGACGGGAGCTACGCGTTCGGCGATGCGCCGGAGGGACCGTACTCGGTCGTGATCGGACTCCAGGGACGCACCCTCGGTGCGCCCGACGTCACGCTCGCGGGCGCGGACGCCGCGCGCGACGTGAGCGTACCCTTCTCCATCGTCCACGGGTCGACGGAATCGAGCCTCGGCGGATCCGTCCCGACCGCGGCCGTGGAATTCCGCGACGAGACGAATTCCACGCTCATCTCGACCACGTCGCTGGCGGACGGCTCGTATCGGGTCGGCCCGCTGCTCGCGGGCAACTACACGGTCACCGCGTCCTCGGGAGACCTCGCGACCGTCCCCACACGAATCCGGACGACCGCGACGGACATCGCCCAGAACCTGACGCTCTTCCCGTCGGGCCTCCTGGCCGGTACGACGAACCTCTTCGGGAACGCAAAGCCCTTTGCGACCCTCGAGTTCCGGTCGGCGCTGGATCCTCGAACGATCCGGATGGCGACCTCGGACGCGAACGCCCAGTATTCGGTCCGGCTTGCCGCGGGCCCCTGGTTCGTAAGCGGTCGGTTCTACGACGGGTCTCGCCTGTACGCGACCTTGGGACTTGTCGACGTGTCGTCCGGCGCGACCGCCCGGCTCGATGCGATGTTCCTCGATGGCGTGCGGCTAAACGGCACCGTGAAAGATCCGACCCCGGGCGTCCAGAACCCGCAGGCGGACGTCGCCTTCTCCGGTTCGTCCGGAGAGTTGTGGCTCCACACGGACACGCTCGGGCAATACCTCGCCTTCCTTCCCGCCGGGACGTACGACCTGGAATCGTTCAATCGGGCGGGCGCGTACTTCGCGTCCGTGACCTTCTCCTCGAGCACCCGCAAGGACATCGACCTCGTCGCGACTTCGGACACGGTCGCGTGGCGCGCGTACCGGGACCTGAACGGAAACGGGGTGGCCGATGCGGGCGAGGACATCGCCGGAGCCCACGTCCAGATGGTGGACGACCGGGGCGCCCGTCTGTTCCTCACGACGCCCGCGTCGGGGGAGTTCTCGATGCCTCTCTTCGCCAATCGCACCTATGCGGGCTCCGTGTCCGCGGCGGGATACACGAGCCGCGCGATCCCGGCATCGCAACCGGCCGGACTGCGAACGATCGTCCCGATCGCGTTGAGCCCGATCCCCGTCCTGGTGCAAGGGACGGTCTTGCTGAGCGGCTCCGTGCTCGTGAACCGGCCCGTCACCATCCGCGCGGCGCCGGTCGGGAACGGGGCGATCGCGCAGACGGTCCCCTCGGACTCGAATGGAGGGTATTCCTTCGCCCTGGTCCCGGGCACGTACGACCTCTCGGTCGACGAGAACGTCTCGACGTCGCGGGACCTCCGATACCAGAACCTCCAGTCCGATCGAATCTCCCTGTCGGTCGGAGAGATTGGGCTATCCCACGATCTCGCGATCGTCGCACGGAGCCGGGTGCACGGCAACGTCACCCTCTCCGGGTCCGCGGTGTCCACGGCCCTGACATTCCACGGACCGGAGGAGCGGACGACGGCGGCGACGACGAGCGGGTACGAAGTGTACCTGATTCCGGGCACTTACGTCGTGTCGGCCAACGAAACGATCTCCTCCCGTGACGTCGCGTTCGTCTCGACGGCCACCGTGCCACACGCCGCGA
>VBMC01000054.1 GCA_005879015.1 Methanobacteriota archaeon | reverse complement strand
TCGTCGTCCGTTTCAACGCCCCTGCGGGGCGTCTGGCATGCCTCCGCGGCCCTGGTGCGTTCAGGGTGATTCATTACCGTCTTTTACCTGAAACGAGTCTACCGGAAACGTCGGCCGGAGAAGGGTCGGGCCGCGGGTGATCGGGCGTGGTCGTCTCCAGTGCAACCATTGACAGCCTCCTGAAGGAGAAGGAACAGTACCCACCGTCGGAGGCCTTCCGGAAAGCGGCGGTGGCCCGGGACGACTCGTTCCGGCTCGACGCCGCGAAAGACCCCGAGGCCTTTTGGGCGCGGATGGCGAAGGACCTTGCCTGGATGGCCCCTTGGTCAAAGGTCCTCGAATGGGACCCGCCCTTCGCGAAGTGGTTCGTGGGCGGGAAGCTGAACATGTCCGCGAACTGCCTCGACCGGCATCTCGCGGGACCGCGGCGGAACAAGGCCGCCATCGTGTGGGAGGGCGAGCCAGGGGAACGCCGCGTCCTGACCTACCATGATCTCTGGCGCGAGGTGAACCGGTTCGCGAACGTCCTCAAGGGGCTGGGCGTGAAGCGCGGCGACCGAGTGACGATCTACATGCCGATGATCCCGGAACTCCCGGTCGCCTTGCTCGCCTGCGCCCGGATCGGGGCCGTCCACAGCGTGATCTTCGGCGGGTTCAGCGCCCGCGCGATCCGCGATCGGGCGGAGGATGCGGAGTCCCACGTGATCGTGACCGCGGACGGCGGCTATCGTCGCGGAACGGTCCTCCCGCTGAAGAAGATCGTCGACGAGGCGATTGCGGACCTCGACGTGGTCCGCCATGTGGTCGTCTTCCGTCGCACGGGCACCGAGGTCCCCATGCAGGAGGGGCGCGACCATTGGTGGCACGAGCTCATCGCGAAGGCGGACGCGGAATGTCCGCCGGAGGCGATGGACGCCACGGACCCGCTGTTCCTCCTGTACACGTCTGGCACGACGGGGAAGCCGAAGGGGATCCAGCATTCGACGGGAGGGTATCTGGTTGGCGTCGCGACGACGATGAAGTACGTCTTCGACCTGAAGGAGGAGGACCTGTTCTGGTGCACCGCGGACATCGGTTGGGTCACAGGCCATTCGTACATCGTATACGGTCCCCTCGCGAACGGCGCGAGCGTCTTCATGTACGAAGGCGCGCCGGATTGGCCGGAGCCCGACCGATTCTGGCGGATGGTCGAGGAATACGACATCACGATCCTGTACACGGCCCCGACCGCGATCCGGGCGTTCATGCGGTGGGGCGACGAGTACCCGAAGCGGCATGACCTGTCGAGCCTCCGCCTCCTCGGCACCGTCGGCGAGCCGATCAACCCCGAGGCCTGGCGGTGGTACCAGAAGACGATCGGCGGGGGCCGTTGTCCGATCGTGGACACGTGGTGGCAGACGGAGACCGGGATGATCCTGATCACGCCGCTCCCGGGCCTCACGACGACGAAGCCGGGATCCGCGACCCGACCGTTTCCGGGGATCGACGCGGAGGTCGTCGACGAAAAGGGGCATCCCGTCCCGATGGACAAGGGCGGCTATCTCGTGATCAAGAAGCCGTGGCCCGCCATGCTGCAGACCCTGTACAAAGACCCCGAGCGGTACAAGCAGGTGTATTGGTCCCAGGTCCCGGGCAAATACTTCACGGGGGACGGAGCCCGCATGGACGAGGACGAGTACTTCTGGCTCATGGGCCGCATCGACGACGTGATCAACGTCGCGGGCCACCGGATCGGCACGATGGAGGTGGAGTCCGCCCTCGTGAGCCATGGCAAGGTGGCGGAGGCCGCGGTGGTCGGCAAGCCGCACTCCGTGAAGGGGCAATCTCTGGTCGCCTACGTCGTCCTCAAGAAAGGGGAAGTGCGGTCGGACGCCCTCAAGAAGGAGCTGCAGAAACACGTGCGGGAGGCGATCGGAGCCATCGCGGTCCCGGACGATGTCTATATTACAGAGAAGCTCCCGAAGACGCGGAGCGGGAAGATCATGCGACGCGTGATCCGGTCCCTGGTGTCCGGCCAAGAGATCGGCGACACCACGACGCTCGAGGACCCGGGAGCCGTGGACGAGGTCCGGAAGTGGCTGGCCGAAGTCGAGGCTCGGCCCGAGTAGACCTACCTACTTCCCGAATGGCGGGCGGCGCGTCTCACTGCAGACTCAGATACAGGAACACCGCGAAGGCCGCGGTCCGGAAGCCGTGGGCCACGAGGAGGAAGGGGCCGAGTTCGCCGAGGATGTGGCCGAACGCACCGAACAGGATCGGGGACGTGAGGACGCCTTCGAAGAGGAACGCCGCCAGGACGAAGATCAGGCCGAGGGCGGACCGCGCTCCGGTGTCGGAATACGTCTTCGCGTAGACGACGAAGAGGGCGGACAGCAACGCGAGCCCGACCGTCGACACGATGACATCGATGTCTTCGAGCGTCTCGAACGGATCGATGCGGGGACCCGGCCCGGGCCGCCCGGGACGCGGGACGAGGGCGAGCCCGACTCCGATCGCGAGTCCGATCGCGAGCACGACTGCGGTCCACAACGCCGGGCTCATTCCCCACTTCCGATCACTTGGCTGCACGCCGATCACCTCTGGTTTTCATGTCCTTCACGATGCTCTCGAAGACGGTCCAATGGCTTTCCATGGAGGGAGAGAGGAAGTACACCTGTCCGTACCGCTCCCCCGCGGTCGTGACGAGGCCGTTCTTCCCGAGGACGCGAAGATGGTGCCGGACCGTCTTGTAGTCCAGGACCAAAGCCCCCGCGAGCTGCTGGGCGTTCCGCGGCTCCTCGCGGATCGCGAGCAGGACCCGGGCCCGGGTGGCCGCCCCGATGCTGCTCCGAAACAGCCACCACAGGACTCGTTCGAGGCTGTCCACCGCGACCTTCGAGGGCAAGACCGCTGCGATAGTTGTACCTTGCCGACGACCCCGGAAAAAGGGGGACAGGGAATGGGGCGTCCTGTCCCGGTGGGGAGGAGGCCATTGGCCTTGGGCTCAACCTCCGGTCGTGGACCCGCTCGCGGCGGCGGTCGCATTCGTGCGGTCACAGGTGTGACCGGCGGTGGAATTGCCCGCGCCGGTGACCGATCCCGTCGCCGACGCATTCGTCGACGCGATGGTTCCGGACGCGGTCACCGCGTTCACCGCGAACGCTCCCGCCACGAGGACCGCCAGGATGGCGATCAAGGCGACGGCGACCGTTGTCTTCACTCGTGTTCACCTCCTGAGGTTTTACTCGGGCGGGCCGAGACGGATGGAGCCCATCCCCGTTTTCCATGATGATTCCCAAATCTCGCACAGATGGCGACCGAATTCCGGAGCGGGGTGTTACGAGGTGCCCTCCGGCTACCAGGTTCCAAAAGGTATTTGACGGATACCGGGCTTCAACATGTCATGGTCGTCATGAGGAGAATCTCGGGAGCCGGTCGAGGTCTGCTCGTCCTCGGCGCCGCGCTCTTGCTCGTGAGCCTCTTCGGGAACCTCGTGTTTCCGTCGATGATGACGTACTTCACGTGGTTCACCCTTTCGGGGAACCAACCCGCACTGCCCGCCGGCCCGTACACCGGCGTCCAGGCGACGGACCTCCTGAACACGCTCGTCTCGGGTCCGTATCTCTGGATCGCGTTCGGTTCGCTCCTGGTGTGCGTGGCTGCCGCGATCGCGATTGGCGGGATCGGGGAGAAGACCCGACACTTCGGCACCTTCGGGGTCCTCGTCCTCCTGCTCTACGCCGGGCTGCTGTACGTCGCCGCGTACCAATTCAACCAGCAGGCACCGGGCGGCAACGCTGCGATCGCCATCGGATATGGATTCCTGACCGCGATGGCTGCCTGCGTCCTCATCGAGGTGGGTGCCCGCCTGCCGAGTCCCGTGCCGGTCCGCGCGCGCGTGCCCGCGGTGGGCTCGGGTCGGAGAGCCTGATCCCGGGTCCGGGGTCGATCCGCCTCCCCTGGCGGGGCTACGGGTCGACCCAATGCGCCCGTCGCGACGCGAGGAAGCCCATGAGCGCGGCGAAGCCGAGCAGGTAGGCCCATCCGAGCGCGACCTCCCAGTCCGGGATCACGATGAGGCCGAAATAGTACTTCGCGAGCTGCGCCGCGTGGGTCGTCGGGATCAGCATGGCAAACGCCTTCGCGATCGGGTACGCGTCCAACCTCGCGAGGGGATAGTACACCGGCGGCAGGAAGCCCATCGCGATGCTGAGGACCTGCGGGATCGAGTTCGCGCGCCGCGCGTTCTTCGTCGTGGCCCCGATGGCGAATCCCACGAACACGAGGCCGATCCAGAGGATCAAGGACGTCGCTATAAGGAGGAAGATGCCCACCACACTGGTCGGGCCGGATAACAGAAGCAGCACAAGGGCGACCAAGACGCCCGGGAGGGCGACGACGAGGCCGCTCACGGAGAGTCCGACCGCGTACGAGGCGGGAGACACTTTCGAAGCGACCAACATGTCCTGGAAGCGGAACCACTGCTTGTTGAAGTACACGCTTTGGGACGCGAACAGGCCGGTGAAGGAGAAGGTCAGCACGATGGCCCCGACGAGCGATTGGACCGCGGACTTTTGGTCCGCGAACACGAAGATGAAGATGACCGGCAGGAACGAGAAGAGGCTGATCACGACGAGGAGCATCGGGTCCCGGAGGAGCGGCAAGGCGTCGAACAGTCCGATGTAGAGGGCCTCACGTAGCCTCGACTTCAATCGATCCCCCCACGATCTTGATGAACGCCTCTTCCAGGCTCGCCGGCTTGAACGTGACCTTGCGCTTCTCCCGGAGGCCGCGCTCGACGATGGCGAGGACCTCCTCCGCGGATCGGGGTTCGAGGACCTCGGGCGGGGCTGTTCCGTTCCCGGCCGGCGGCTCGACAATCACGCGCATCCCGACGCCGGTGTCCCCTTTCGCCGCCTCCACGGTCCCGAGGAAGGCGGTCCGTCCCTTGTCCACGATGAGAAGGTCGTCTGCGAGCATCTCCGCCTCGTCGAGGTAGTGCGTCGTCAAGAGGATCGTCGCGCCTTTCCGCGTGAGTTCCCTCAACATGTGCCAGACCGAACGCCGACCAAGCGGATCGAGGCCGATCGTCGGCTCGTCGAGGAACAGGACCTCCGGGTCCGCGACCAGCGCCATCGCGATGATCAGCCGCTGGCGGAGGCCGCCCGACAAGTCCGAGGCGAGCTTGTCGCGATGTTCCCAAAGTCCCAGATCGTCCATGACCTTGCGGGTCCGTTCGCGCGCCTCCGCTCGCGAGCGGCCGCGGATCAGGCAGAAGTAAAGGATGTGATCGTACGGCGACAGGAGCATCTGCGGCCTGGCCTCTTGCGGGACGACCGCGATGTGCGGACGGATCGCCTTCGGATCCTGCAGCACGTCGTGGCCGAGGACGAACGCCCGGCCGACCGTCGGCTTCAGTTGTGTGGCGAGAATTCGTAGGAGCGTCGTCTTCCCCGCGCCGTTGCGGCCGAGCAAGCAGAAGATCTCGCCCTTCTGGATCGAGAAGGAGACGCCCTCGAGGGCCTTCGTCCCGCCGGGGTAAGTTTTCCCAAGGTCCTCGACGCGGACGACCTCCATGAAGCGCGCCCAAATCGACCGGGCTACTTGAGGGTTCCGCGCACGTCGAGGCGTCAAGTCCTGCCACCGAGGAAACAAGCCCCTCCTCGGGGGAGATGCGCCCAATGCGATTCGAGTCAATGCCTCGGGATACTCGAGGCTTTCGCGGTACGTTCCAAAAGCTTATTCTTCCACCGGATTTCCGGACTCCGTGGAACGGACCTCCTTCGACATCGTCGTCGTCGGTGGAGGCGCAGCGGGTCTTCGCGCCGCCATTGCGGCCGCGGAATCGGATCCGGAGTTGACGATCGCCCTCGACGCGGTCGAGTTCTTCGTCGCACGGTGCCCGAAGGAGATCATCCAACTCGAGCATTGGGGCTGTCCTTGGTCCCGCGACCCGGACGGCCGCGTGAGCCAACGCGCCTTCGGCGGGATGTCCGTCAAGCGCACCGCGTTCGCGGCGGACAAGGTCGGCTTCCACATCCTCCACACGCTCTTCCAGACGTCGATGAAGTACGACCGCATCCATCGGTTCGACGAGTACTTCGTCACGAGCCTCATCGTCGACGGTGGTGCGTGTACCGGCGTCGTCGCCATGAACCTGCGCGGCGGGACGATGGTCGCGATCCAGGGCAAGGCCACGATCCTCGCGACGGGCGGCTGCGGTCGCGTGTACGAATTCACGACGAACGGCTTCATCAAGACGGGAGACGGGATGGCGCTCGCCTACCGGGCGGGCGTCCCGCTGAAGGACATGGAGATGGTCCAGTTCCATCCGACGTGCCTCCCGGGCACCGGCATCCTCATCACGGAGGCCGCCCGCGGCGAGGGCGGGTACCTCGTCAACAAGGAGGGCGAACGCTACATGCAGCGCTACCTGCCCGGCAAAATGGAGCTCGGGCCGCGAGACATCCTCTCCCGCGCGATGGTCCAGGAGATGAAGGCGGGTCGGGCGTTCGAAGGACCATATGGCCTGTACCTGGGACTCGACCTGCGGCATCTCGGCGCGAAGAAGATCAACGAACGGATCCCGATGGTCCGCGAGCTCGTGGAGAAATACATGGGACTCGACCCAATCCACGAACTTATCCCGGTGCGGCCGGGGCAGCACTACATCATGGGCGGCGTGTCGACGAATGGGAAGGGCGAGACGACGTTGCCCGGCCTGTACGCCGTCGGAGAGACCGCCTGCGTCTCGATCAACGGCGCGAACCGGCTCGGCTCGAACAGCCTGAGCGAATGCCTGGTCTTCGGCGCCGCGTGCGGGATCGCCGCGGCCGCCTTCGCGAAAAAGAAGGCGAGCTACCCGCGGGGGGGCGCCGCGAGGGAGGCCCTGAAGAAGGAGGAGGCCCGCGTGTTCGACGGCCTCCTGGGCCGGGAGCGCGCGAAGGAGACCGTCGCGGGTCTGCGGGTCGAGATGCAGCAGCTCATGGAGCGCGATGTCGGGATCTTTCGCGAGGACTCCGCCCTGGGCGACGCCTGCGGCATGCTGGGGAAGATTCGGGACCGATTCGCCGCGGTGGGGCTCGCGGACAAGGATCGTGTCTTCAATACGGAACTGACGGCCGTCCTCGAGCTGGATTTCATGCTCGACGTTGCGTTGGCGATCGCGCACAGCGCGCGGAATCGCCGCGAGTCCCGGGGCGCGCACAGCCGCACGGACTTTCCGCAGCGGGACGATGCGAACTACCTGAAGCACACGCTCGCATTCCGCACGGACGGACCTCCGCGGATCGACTACGTGCCCGTGACGGTCACGAAGTGGGAACCGGTGGAGAGGAAGTACTGATGGCCGCATCGGACGTCGTCTTTCGAGTGAAGCGGTACCGGCCAGAATCCGGCGGTCGGCCCACGTTCCAGGAATACACGATCCCGTACCGGAACGACATGGTGGTCCTGGACGGCCTGAATTACATCAAGGATCACATCGACCCGACCCTCACGTTCCGCTGGTCGTGCCGCATGGGCATCTGCGGATCCTGCGGCGCGGACGTGAACGGCCAGCCCCGGCTCACGTGCGGCACGTACGTCCGCGACGTCCACAGGGGCGCGGTGACCGTCGAACCCCTGTCCAATTTCCCGATCCTCAAAGACCTGGTCGTGGACTTCGACGATTTCCTGAGGAAGCTCGCTTCCGTGACGCCGTATATCGTCCGGAAGGACTGGGGGGACCTCAGGAAGGAGTACGTTCAATATCCGGAGGACGTGGAGGCCTACCGGCAACAGAGCCTGTGCATCAACTGCATGCTCTGCTACGCGGCCTGTCCCGTCTTCGGGTCGAGTCCGGAGTTCGTCGGGCCCGCGGCGTCGGCCCTCGCCCTCCGATACAACCGCGACACGCGGGACGAGGGAGCGGACGCGCGCCTCGCGCGGTTGAACACGAAGGCGGGCGTCTGGGAATGCACCTTCGTGGGCGAGTGCTCCGTCGTCTGCCCGAAGGACGTGGATCCGGCCGCGGCGATTCAGACCCTGAAATTCCTGGCGACGATGCGACACATGCGCCGGCTCCTGATGCCCGGCTCTTCGTCGCGGTGATGCGATGACCGGCCGAGAGTACGCCTGGAAGCGCCGCCCGGGCTGGTGGCTTCGGAACCGGCGATACCTGATGTTCCAGCTGCGGGAAGCGGGCGGCGTCGTCTGCGCCCTGTACGGCCTCGTCCTCCTGAACATGCTCGTCCAACTTCGAGCCGGTGAGTCCGCGTATGCGGCCTTCCTGAACCTGTTGCGGACGCCGCCGGTCCTCTACCTGAACATCGTCCTCTTCGCCCTCGT
>VBMC01000053.1 GCA_005879015.1 Methanobacteriota archaeon | reverse complement strand
TTCTTCGCCGCTCCGTTCCATCTGTGGCCCACGGATCCGGCGGTTTACTCGACGTTCGTCGGACACTGGAAGGAGCCGCTCGTCCGATTGTTCTTCTTCGTCCTGATCGGCGGATCCCTGTTCCACGGGACGCACCGGCTGAAGTTCATGCTCATGGATGCCGGCTTCAAAGGCCGTTCGGCGGAAGCGTTCCTCGACATC
>VBMC01000052.1 GCA_005879015.1 Methanobacteriota archaeon | reverse complement strand
ATCCCGGACTCCCGAATCCGCCCGCATCGCCTGCGCGTTGTTCCGGTCGATTCGGAGCTGGTTGTAGACGGTCTCGTTGAAGTTCGGCTGGTCGATCATCGGAACCCCGAGATTGCGGAAGGCGGTGATCGCGTTCACGAGCGCCGCGACATTGGCGACGTCGATTGAAGAAAGCGTGTAGTCGCGGAGGCCGAGGTTCGCCACTCCATAGTCCGCAACGATCGAGTTGGAAAACGTCATGGGGTCTGCGGCTGCTGCGAAGGGGTCCTGGATGAGGCGGCCGAGGAATTGGTCGTACCGCATGCCCTGTGTGCCGACCGACAGGGGCATGCTCTCCTGGGATCCGATCATGAAACGGACGAACCCCTCGACCTGGAACGCAGTCTCGACGTTCGCCATGAGACATCCGTTGAACAGCGCGACCTGGAACGTCAGGTTCGCGGCGGTCAAGGCCCCGCGCAGCTCGGAGGGTTCGAGCCAATCGCCCGTGGTTGGATGGTTGTCGGAGCAGGCGCCACGCCATCCGTTCCCGTGGTCATCCAGCGCGAGCATGTATTCGCCGCGGGCGGGGTACCGTGCGACCGTCCTCGCAATGAACTCGTCCAAGGTCGTCTGATCGCCCATGTTCAGTTCGCCATGGTCCTGCAGGGGTGTGCGGCCGAGCCGCTTCACATAGAAATCGGTCGCATGGGAGGTGTTCCCGCTTTCGTCGAGAAGGATTGCCAGGTTGACGAGATTCGTCGAACCCGCCGACTCGAGTCGATCGAGCACGGTGGCGGTCATGTTGCTCGGGATCTGGTCGTGGGCCATGTACTGAAGATACGTCCACTCCGCGAGCGGGATCTGGGGGCTTCCCGTCCGCGCCGCGAGAAACGGCGCTCCTCCTACGGCGTTCACATCACCTTCGACTTGTCCCACGGGCGCGATGTTCGTCCCATTCAACAGGCTTCGATTAATCGTCGGATCGACCCCGCCGCCCGGTGGCGGATCCGGCCCCTGGTACACCATGCGGCCGCGGTCCCCTCCGACTTCCGCTCCGTAGGCGATAGCGGGGTTTCCTCCGGCGTCCACTGCAGTCCCGTTCTGCCACGAGTTCGTCGTCGCGTTCCAAATCGCCCGCCAGACGTCGTGGCTCAGGCCGGCTCCCGTGCACGGGTCCGTCACCGTCGTCACGGGGAATGCGACCCCGACGTGGCCGCGTTGGTCCGAGGAAGCCCCCATCCCGCTCCGAACATCGAGGGATTCGAAGTAATTCGCCCCGACGAGCCGCTGACCCGGCACTGTGTCGATCTGGACGAATCCGTTTCCGTCCCAGATCGCGTAGCGTGGCCAGGCCAGGGGGACGGACACCGGCCCCGAGGGACAGGTCGCGTTGGCGGGGGCAACCGCGTCCCACCACGTGACGATCCCGTCCTGGCGAGTAATCGCGTCGCCGACGACCAGATGGGAGGAGAAGGCAACGGCCATGGGGTCAACGTCGAAGTTGGGAGGGGCAGCAGAAGCCGCGAGCAGCGCATCCGGGCCAAAGGTCAAATTCGTTCCATTCCACACCGAGTAGCGGATCTGTCGGGTGCCACCACCCGTCGTGCACGGATCCGTCTGCCGATAGGTGAACGCGAGAAGCCCGTTCCCGTTGTTGTCAATCGCGACTACCGGGCGAGTGAACCCCTCGTTGTAAACCGGATTCGACAGGTTCGCAGGCGCCGTGGCGGCGACTGCGGATGGAGTCCAATTCCCGGTGGCGTCCTGAAAGATCGAGAACCGAATGTCGGATTTCGTGAGGTTCGTCGGGACCGCGGCGCCGGGACAGAGCCGGGTGCCGTAGATGCTCTGAGAATCCCACACCGCGACGGCGTATCCCTCCCGCGAGAACGCGACCCGGGCTTGTGACGACCGGCCCGACGTATCGAGCGGCGCTGCGGAAACCGTGACATTGGGGGATCCGGGGTTTCCGCTGAACCAAGACCATACGAGCGGTGCGTTCACGGGCAACGGAACCGCGGGGGAATGACCGCGAAAGGAGTAGGATGGGCTTCCGGTGCCGTTCACGAACACGAGGATGGCGTCGACACTGGACTCCCCCGATTGTGTGGGCGAAGGGGGTGAGGCACTCCGCGCCCCGGCGCTGGGAGATGTCGGCACGGACGCACCGAGGCCCTGAGCCGCAGCCGTGACGGGCTGGGGGAGTGCAAAGAGGACTGCCACGAGACCAACTGCGAGGATTGCTGCGACGAGTCGATTCGTGCGGATCGAGTCATCGACTTGAACTCGCAATGGGCCCGGACCCACCACTGGCCTGCCTCGCTTTGTCAGGCTCGTTTCCATATTTAGGCTGGGTGATTCAACATGCTTACACTCGGCCAGGAGTCGCCGCAGACTCACCATCCACTGTTGCGAACGCCGGTGCCCACATTGATTCCTCCAGACCCCGACGTCGATTTCGTTCAGCCTGCCGTCGCAAACTTCTTATAAGCCGCGCCACTACGCCGGCCGCTTCTCTGGGAACGGAGAGCCGATGACTCGTGACGCCTCGCGGCCGCGGGGCGGAAGGAGGTCTCCACGATGGCCAAGCCGATGTACGTTCGTTTCGAGATGCCGAAAGACCTGGTCGACAAGACGTATCAGTCCATCGAGCTGGCGAAGGAAAGCGGGAAGGTCCGCAAGGGGACGAACGAGGTCACGAAGCTCGTCGAACGCGGCGAGGCCCAGTTCGTCGTCATGGCAGAGGACGTTCAACCGGAAGAGATCCTCGCCCACATGCCCCTCCTCTGCGAGGAAAAGGGCGTGCCGTATGCCTACGTCCCCAGCAAGCAGGAGCTCGGGGTCGCGGTGGGCCTCGGCAAGGCGACGGCCTCCATCGCGATCCTGGACCCGGGCAAGGCGAAGCCCGTGCTCGACGACCTGTCCGGCAAGCTTCGCGCGATGAAGAAGGCGTGAGGCCTCCGAGGGACGAGGAGACACGATGGCCGACGAGGACAGCATCCCCGCGGAAGTGGTCGAGGTCGTCGGCCGGACGGGGATGACGGGCGAAGCGGTCCAGGTGAAGGTCCGCGTCCTGGACGGACGGGACAAGGGTCGCATCATCACGCGCAACGTGAAGGGGAGCATCCAGGTCGGCGACGTCCTCATGCTCCGCGAGACGGCGCGGGAAGCGCGCAAGCTCTCGGTCCGGTGAGACGATGCCCACCCGACGGTCCTGCTCCTTCTGCGGCAACGAGATCGAGCCCGGGACGGGCAAGATGTTCATCCGCAAGGACGGGACCGTCTTCCTGTTCTGCTCGCACAAGTGCCAATCGAACATGCTGCACCTCGGTCGGGTCCCGCGGTGGACTCCGTGGACGCAGGCGTTCCGTCGGGCGGCGGGCCGCGCGGTCGCGGAGGAGGCGATCGTCGCCGAGGAGGCCCCTGTCGCTATGGAGCCGGGCCTCGCGACCGTGACGATCGAGACGCCGAAGGGGAAGGACATCCCCGCGGATCTGGGCGATTTGATCGACAAACGACTCGGGCCGGATCTGGCGAGAGGCGAGCTCGAGAGGTTCTTCTCCGGGTTCGTCGGCAGCGACACCTTCCGGACCTCGATTCTCGGCTGGGCGAAGAAGAAGCACGGCGCGAAACCGGTGACCCATGTGGACAAGGCGGAGTTCGCGGCTTGGAAGGACTCCCAGGAGGGTCGCCGTGTCTTCAAGGCGTGGCTCGACGGACAATGGGCCCAGGTGAAGGGTCGAAAACGTGAGCAGCCGGAAGAGGAAGCGGCCGAGGCCCCGGCCCCGAAGGCGAAGAAAGCGAAGAAGGGGACGTGATGGCCGCCGAGCGGACCTTCGTCTTGCTGACGCCGGATGCCGTGCAAAGGGCGCTGGTGGGAGGGATCGTCGGCCGGTTCGAACGCCGGGGTCTGAAGGTCGTGGCGATGAAGATGCTTCGCGTCACGCGATCCGTTGGAGAGACGTACTACGCGGAACACAAGGGGAAACCGTTCTTCGAGCCGCTCATGTCGTACATCACGTCGGGACCTGTGGTGGCGATGGTCCTCGAAGGAGACGGCGCGGTGGCCTCCGTCCGTCGGATGATGGGCAAGACGAATTCCGCGGAGGCGGAGCCCGGGACCATCCGAGGGGATCTCGCGCTCACGATCGGGCGCAACGTCATCCACGGCTCTGATTCGGCCGAGAGCGCCAAGCGTGAGATCGCCCTGTTCTTCCGAGGAGACGAAATCCAATCCTACACGCGAGTCGACGAGACGTGGCTTCGGGAGTAGACATCGCGCCCCGATGATTTCTTTCGTCAGTCGTGTTCCACCGCCCATGTCCGACCTATAACTCGGCGGGTGGTTCGAGCTAACGATTCATTTCCCGGACGAAGCTTCTAATATCCTCGATTTCTTGGACCGACGATGGCCTCGATTCGCCAGCCCATCGTGTCCGTCCTCGGGCACGTGGACCATGGGAAGACGACCCTCCTCGACCGCATCCGCGGCACGGGAGTCGCGGGACGCGAGGCGGGCGGCATCACGCAGCACATCGGTGCGACGGAGGTCCCTCTCGCGGCCATCATGGAGGCCTGCGGCGATCTCGTGAAAGGCAAGACCTTCCGCATCCCGGGGCTGCTGTTCATCGACACCCCGGGCCACGTGGCCTTCTCGACCTTGCGGGCTCGCGGCGGGGCGCTCTCCGACCTCGCCGTCCTCGTGATCGACGTCAACGAGGGATTCCGCCCGCAGACGATCGAGAGCCTGAACATCCTGAAGCGGTACAAGACGCCGTTCCTGGTGGCCGCGAACAAGATCGACCTGGTGCCCGGTTGGAGGAAACACGAAGGCAAGCCCTTCGTCGTATCGTATGAGGACCAGCCCCCTTCCACGCGCGACGAACTCGATAGACGCATGTATGAGGTCGTGGGCCGATTGTTCGAACACGGCTTCTCGGCAGAGCGATACGATCGCGTCGCCGACTTCACGACGAATATCGCCGTCGTCCCGGTGAGCGCGAAGTTCGGCGAGGGGATCCCCGACCTCCTCCTCATGCTGATCGGCCTCGCACAACGGTTCCTGGAACAACAGCTTGCGACCACGGACGGCCCGGCCGTGGGGACCATCCTGGAGGTGAAGGAGGAGAAAGGCCTCGGCATCACGCTCGACGCGATCGTCTACGAAGGCACGTTGTCGAAAGGGGACACGATCGTCTTCGGGACCGCGGGCAAGCCGGGCACGACGAAGGTGAAGGCGCTGCTCAAGCCGAAACCCCTCGACGAGATTCGGGACCCGCAGGAACGATTTGACTCCGTGCCGAGCGTGTCCGCGGCCGCCGGTGTCAAGCTCCTGGGCAGCGGCCTCGAACGGGCCGTGGCCGGAGCCCCTCTCCGGGCGGCGAAGGGCAACGTGGAGGCCATCCTCAAGGAGGTCGCAAAGGAGTCGCAGGTCCACGTCGAAACCCAGGAGGACGGCATCCTGGTGAAGGCGGACGCGATCGGTTCCCTCGAGGGCCTCGCGTACGAGTGCAAGCAAGCGGGGATCCCGATCAAGTTCGCCCGCCTGGGACCCGTGTCACGGCGCGACGTCACGGACGCGGCGACGGTCAAGAACCCGTTGCATCGAGCGATCCTGGCCTTCAACTTGGAGATCCTGCCGGACGCGAAGGTCGCGCTTCAGGACCACGACGAGGTGAAGCTCCTCGAGAGCGACGTGATCTACCGCT
>VBMC01000064.1 GCA_005879015.1 Methanobacteriota archaeon | reverse complement strand
TCCTCCGTGGCGTGGGCCTCGAGGATTCCTCGGACGCGATCGAGGTCCAGTCGGCCCTTCACCCGGGCCAGTGTGACGTGCGCTTTCCAAGCCCGACGCTCCCGCGGGAATCCGAGCCGCTCGAGGGAGGCCTCCAGCGAGTCTGCGATGCGCGCGATTGGTTCCGCCCCGTCCACGCCCACCCAGATTACGTTCATCCGCCCGAGGCTGGGGAACGCGCCGGTCCCTCGGACGCGGATCCGAAATGGGCGAAGGCTCACTGTCGCCTCACGGATCGCGGTCACGATCTCAGGTACAAGCCCTTCCTCCGTGTCGCCGAGGAATTTGACCGTCAGATGGAGCAGGTCGGTGCCGACGACCTTCAGGGACGGGCTCGTCGTTCTGAGGTCGTTCGCGAGTGCGTCGAGAACCCGGCCACCGGGCACGTCGACCGCGATGAATCCTCGGAACGTCATCGCCCCTCCGGCGACCGTGGCTCGAGCCGGCGTCCCGGCACGAACCGATCCTCCGATTCGAACGTCCCGTCGAGATAGCCCTCCTCGACCGCCATCCGGAGAATCCGATCCGCGTCGTCCGGCGGCACCCGGAGTTCATTCGCCAAATCCTGGATTCGGATGGCATCGCGGCTCCGCACGAAGGCAGCTGTATGCGCGAGCGCGAGATCACGGGACCGCAGACGCCGCGAATATCCGAGGAAGTGGAGACCAGGTATCAAGAAAGCGACCGCGCACAGCGACGATGCCGCGACCCCGAGAGTCTGTTGGAGTGCGGCTCCGGCGGCCGCAAGGATCGCGCTGGCGAGGGAGAGCGCGAGGACGCCGGCCGCGAGCAGCTCGTACCAAATCCGCCGGTTCACGCGGCGCCTCCGCTCATTCGTCCGTTACGCGGGTTCCATGGAACGGCTCGCCGAGGAGCGCGGCCCGCAAAGCTCGGAGGTCCCGGCCGTGGACCACGCTCAGAGGCGTCCGATCCCGAGCGACCACGCGGGCGGCCACCGGGTCGAAGACGACGCTCGGTCCCGCGGTCCGATGCTCCTTGCCGGACAGGCTGACGAGGTCCTCGAATCCCATCCGCGGGAGAAGGCGCGCGTCAGGGTCCTTCTTGGGGTCCGCGCTGTACACTCCGTCGACCGAGGTCGCGTTTACGATCCGATGGGCATCAACGAACCGGGCCAGGGACGCCGCGACGCGGTCCGTCGTGTGTCCAGGCCGCGTCCCGCCCATAACGACGATTGGGTATCTCTTTCCGAGCTTCGAGGCCGCGGCGTAGCTGGTGGCGGGCTCGCGGTTCGCCCGACCGCCCAGGGCGGCCGACAGAAGCCGCGCGTTCAAGCGTGTGATAGCGATCCCGAACTCGTCGAGCGATCGTTCGCGAATCCCAACGGACCGTCCTGTCTCAATGTAGTATCGCGCAACGCGACCGCCGCCCGTGACGACGAACAACTTCACCCGCGATGAAACATCTCGGAAAAGGCGCGCGACATCGCGCAGGTATCGGGCGTCGTCGTCCCCCGGAACGAGGACGGAACCGCCGAGGGATACGACGACTTTCTCCATACAAATCTCGTTCGCGACGCAAAAGGTAATGAACGATAAATAACTGTGTGGTGAGACGCAATGGCTCAAATGTCTGGGATGGACAAATACAAGTTCCGCCGCGCTCTCGAGCAGATCGAAGAAGCGGTCGGCCGCGGCACGGAACTCGTGAGCGTGTACATCCCGCCGGAGCGGCCGATCTTCGATGTGACGAACTACCTTCGGGGAGAGCAGTCGCAATCGTCGAACATCAAGAGCGCGAGCACCCGCAAGCACGTGACGCAGGCGATCGAGTCTGCGATGCAGCGTCTCAAGGCGTACAAGATGCCCCCTCCGAACGGCCTCGTCCTCTTCACCGGACACAAACAGGTCGGTGCGGATCAGACGCAGATGGTCACGTTCGTACTCGAGCCGCCGGAACCCGTGGTCTCGTTCCTGTATCGTTGCGACTCGAAGTTCTACACGGAGCCCCTGCACGAGATGCTCGCGGAGAAGGACGTCTACGGGCTCCTCGTGATCGACTGGAGCGAGGCCACGCTCGGCTTGCTCCGCGGAAAACGAATCGAGGTGATCAAGAACTTACAATCGCAGGTGCCGTCCAAGCATCGGATGGGCGGTCAGAGCGCGCGGCGATTCGAGCGGGGCCATGACATCGCGGTCCACGAGTGGTACAAGAAGATCGGAGATCTGATGACGGAAGCGTACTTGAACCGGCCGGACCTGAAGGGGATCATCGTCGGAGGTCCCGGCTACTCGAAGGAAGAATTCGCGACGGGCGACTACCTCCACCACGAGTTGAAGAAAAAGGTCCTCCCGACGTTCCTCGACACCGGCTACACGGACGAATATGGATTGCGGGAGCTCGTCGAGAAGTCCCGCGAGATCCTCAGCGGCCTCGACCTGATGCGGGAGAAGTCCCTCGTCCAACGCCTGATGGAGGAGATCCGGAAGGCGGACGGCGGCCTCGCCGCCTACGGGGAGGATCAAGTGCGGAACGCGCTGCGGCTCGGCGCGGTCGACTCCCTGCTGATCTCCGAAGGCCTTCGGAAGGTCCGCCTCAAGTTGCGGTGCGCGAACGGCGATTGGGAGGGTGAGAAGACCGTCGACGACGCGGGCGAACTGCCGACGTGCCCGAACGACGGCGGGCCTCTCACCGTCCTCGAGAACCGCGAGCTCATCGAAGACCTCACGGGCATCGCGGGGCAGATGGGGACGAACGTGGAGCTCATCTCCAAGGACTCGGAGGAGGGCCAACTCCTCCTGCGGGCGTTCGGTGGCATCGCCGCGATCCTGAGGTTCCGGGTGTCGTGATGGGCCACGATCCGTGGTCCGAGCTCCGGGACCGGGCGGAGCAGGAGCTGCGCGCGATCGAGTTCGAGCTTCATCTCACCACGCCCGGCACGGTGTCGGATGCGCCGGAGGACCGCGGACTCTTCTCCCTCGCGACACATGCCTGGGCGAAGGAACGGAAGCAATCCCCCGTCGAGGTCGCGGCCCTCATTGCCCGCCGCCAGGTTGGGGCTCCGTTCTCCGCCCTCCGTGCGGAAGGAGCGTACGTCAATTTCGTCATGGAACCGGGCCCGTTCGCCGAACTCGTCCTCGCCTCCGTCGGCTCCATGGGCGAACGGTACGGCCAATCACCCCGCCAGAAGGAGCGGATCCTCCTGGAGCACACGAGTGCGAATCCGACAGGACCCCTCCACGTCGGCCGCGCGCGGAATCCGTTCCTGGGGGACGCTCTCGTCCGCCTGTTGCGATTCGTCGGCTTCCCGGTCAAAAGCGAGTACCTGGTGAACGACATCGGCCGCCAGATGGTCCTCCTGTACTGGGCGGTGACGCATCTTTCGGGGAAGTCCAAGGATCCGGAGGAGCGCGTCGAGTACCGCTACGTGAAGCTGTACCAGGAGGCGAGCGAGAGGCTCGAAAAGGACGAGTCTCTCAAGCGGGAGATCGAGCAGCTCACCCAGCGGTTCGAGGGCGGAGACGTCCGGCTGACGAAGGACATTCGCAAGATCGGCGAGGCGATCCTGGAGAGCATCCTCGACAGCCTCCGCCGCGTGAATGTGACGTTCGATTCCTTCTTCTGGGAGAGCGACGCGATCCTCGACGGGAGCGTGCAGCGGGTCATCGAGCGACTCATGCCCCTGAGCAAGGAGGAGGACGGGGCCCACTACATCGACCTCAGCTCGTTCGGCCTCGAAGGCGATGCCGCGAAGTACGTGTTCGTCCGGAAGGACGGGACATCCCTGTACACGACGCGGGACATCGCGTACCATTTGAGCAAGATGGGGCGGTGCGATGTCGCGATCAACATCCTCGGCGAGGATCACAAGCTCACGTTCCAGCGGCTCAAAGCCGCGTTCCGACTTATGGGGATTGATTGGGCTCCGGAGACGATCTTCTACGCGTTCGTGAACCTGCCCGAGGGTCGCATGTCGACGCGGAAAGGACGGGTCGTGCACCTCGACGACTTGATCGACGAGGCCCTCGACCGCGCCTATACGGAGGTGTCGAAGCGGCGCACGGACCTGTCTGAGGCGAAGAAACGGGAGATCGCCGAGACGATCGGAATCTCGGCCGTCCGGTACAACATCGTCCGGGTCCATCGCCCTTCGTCCAGTACGCCCATGCGAGGGCCTGCAGCATCCTCGCGAAATCGAACGGAAGCGGCCGGGCGGATCACCGCCTTCTCGTCCATGCCCAGGAGCAACGCCTCCTTCGACGGATCGCGAAGTTCCCATTGGGCCTCCGCGACGCGGCCCTCGGACGGCGGGTCCATTCGGTTGCCGGGGAGGCGTCGGAATTCGCGGCTCAATTCAACCAGTTCTACCGCGACTGTCCCGTGCTCACGGCGGAACCGGAGAGCCTCCGGGATGCACGGATCGATCTCGTCTCTGCCGCCCGGATCGTTCTTCAGAATGCGCTCGAATGCTTGGGGCTCAAGGCTCCGAAGGAAATGTAGACCGTAGCGGTCCGGAAAGGAAGTCGAGGAATTCGTCTACAGGCGTTTCTTCTCTTCCTTTACTTCCCTTTCTCTCCGCGGCTTCTTCTCCTCTCCCTCGGCCCGCGCGCCGCGGCGTCCGCGGAGCGAGCGCCATTCACCGGCCTTCACCTTGCGGCGGAAGTACATCGCGAAGACGAACAGGACGATGACCCCGACCACGGCGGCCACGATCGCGTATGGTTGCCACCAGGGCTGCCGCACGTTCACCGTTTGAGCGGCCCGATTCTCCGGCGTGATCCATGTGTACGGTTCCGTCTTGTCGGCGGCGTACACCTGGACCGTCTTATTCCCTTGGCCGTACAGCCGCACGGAGAAGACGAGCTTCACGGTTTCGCCGGAGGCAATCGCGTGGTTCGTTCCCCGCGGGCCGTTCTTGTCGAACCAGTCCGCACCGCTCGACACGACCGTCGTCACGCCCCCGGCGATGGACCGGACTTCGGTGGTCACATCCTCGGCAGCCTTCCGGCCCACTTTGTTCGTGACGTTCACGGTGATCGTCACGAGGTCGCCCTCCGCTGGTTCCGCCGGAGTGATCTTGAGCGTGCCCGCGTCGATCCGGAGGTCCGCATGGAGCAGGGGGTCGATCTGGACGTTGATCTTTCGCGTGAGGTTCCCGGTGTTCGGCTTGCCGGGATCGTTGCCCCGGAATCCCGTATCTTTGACGGACAACAGGACCGCATAGCTGTTGTTCCATTCCTGCCACGCGAAGCTCACATTCACCCCATACTTCGTGTGGTTCGCGACGCCCGTTTCCAGGCCGACGATGGGTCCCGGGATCGTCCAGGTGAAGTTCAGCGCCGCCAACTTGTCGTGGTCGTCCGTCGTCTTCGACGCATTCAGGGCGATCGTCCTCTGTTCGATCGGGCTCGTGATCACGGTCCAGTCCTTGGACGGATCCAGGATGTCGAACGCGGGGACAGGAGCCTTCGTATCGTTCACCTGCGCGTTCAACGTCGCGTTCGCACCTTTCCAACCGACGCTGTCCGTGACCGTCAGGTTCACCTTGAACAGGCCGGGCTTCGGGAACGTATAGTTCTGGATGCGGCCCGTCCGGACCGGGGTCCCGTCGCCGAAATCCCACGCGTATCCAGAATCCAGGATCTTGCCCGGAGTCCCGGGATAGGCGAGGTCCGTCGAGAGGGCGCCGTCGAAGCGGACGACGATCCCTTGGTCCACCTTGAGGGTGAGGCCATTCGCGTTGCCGGAACCTGTGCGATTCGTCCGGATCTTCGCGACGGGCAACTGGTCGTCTACGTACAGAGTGACGTTGCGGAACGAAACGTTGCCGCCGGTCTCCCGCATGACGATGCTCGCGTTGTACGTCCCGTTCTGCCGGTACTTGTAGACGGGGGAGATTCCATAGCGGGTGTCGACGGGATTCATCGTGAAGCGCCAGGTGAAGTTCGCTTCCGTGACGTGATCGTTCGGATCCGTGCTGTCCCCCGCACTGAAGGTGAGGTTCGTGTTGTTCGCGACGTAGGCTTGATAGTTCGTGAACGTCGCGTTTTGCACATAGAATTTCCCGGTCGGTGCGGTGACCTTCGCCCGTGCGGTACCGTTCCGGGATTGGGACACCGTCATGCGGATCTGGGGCTTGCCCGAGGTGACGCCCGGATCCACCGTGAACCGGGTGAAGTTCTGCGTGGTCACGGGGGCGTTGGCTGGGACGACGGTCGTCGTGTTGAGTTCGTACTTCTTGGGGAGGATCACCGTGTACGTGTAATTCTGGTAGGCCGACGAATTCGAGTCGGCCACCATTGTCATGTTTACGAAGTACGTTTTCGCACCCGTCGTGAGATAGGGCGGCGCCTGTTTGATCTTGTATGGCGTGGGCGTTGTGGTATTGATCCATACACCGCCGTTGGGGTTCGTCAGTGTCGGGCTGACCGTCATGCCGCAAGGACCGGCGGTCGAGTTGTACGCCCGACCGTTCGTCGTGAAGAAACCGTCCGTCGCCACGTACGCGGGCCCTTTGTTGCAGACCCAGGTCTGGAACGCCGTGATTTCCTGCGGGCTCAAGGACCCGTCTCCATTTCCAAGCGTCGAATCGATTTGCAGGCGAAGATCACGCAGGTTCGCGGGCCCGAGTCCCGGCAACGTGCTGTCGGCGTTCAAGGTGAGGTTCCGCCAGGCGGTCAGGTTGTTCCAGTCCGCGGTTCCGTATGCCACGGTCGTGCCGTATCGCTCCTGTGGTGCCGGTTGAAGCGTCACATCGTGCGGGTTCGTTACGCCGGGTATCGTGATGGACTCCTTGGAAGACAGATAGCCGTCCGCGTCGACGATGAGGGTGTACGTCGCCGGACTGGGCACCCGGGCGGTTTCAAACTGGAAAAAGCTGGCGGTCACCGTCCCGGGAATGAGGCGCGAGAGGCTCGTGTTTGCCTGAAGCGGGTTGTAGAGCCAGGCGACGACGCCGGACCCGAGGAAGGTGTGGTTAGTATCCACGGCGTGCCCGAACAGCACCAACGGTACGGTGGCGAGGTTGACCGTGACGGAGGTCGGTCCGCTCACTATGACCGACGACTCCACCGTCGGAAGCAGGGAGGCCGACGTGCGCAACTGGAAGGTCGCGTCCCACACGGTGAGGTTCACGACGCCCGTGGTGCCCGTAGTACCCTGTGCGACGAGCTGAATCCGGTTCGTCGGGTTCGTTGACTGGAAGGCGGCCACCCTTGCCCCTGGGACCGGGGTGGCTCCGTTCAGGACCGTCACGGCGAGGTTGCTCGTGGGAGTCCCATGCGGGTACATGCACAGGTCGATCCGCTTTGTCACGCTTCCGTCAAAGCGCACCGGAGTTCCGCTTTCGGCGCCGTAGTAGGCGGATTGGTTCGCCGTGATCGTATAGCTGGCCGGAGGCGGCCCCGCGAAGATGTACACGCCCCCACCGTCCGTCGTCGCCGTCGCGGGCGGGGCGATCCCGTTGGCGTCCACGAGGGTCACCGTCGCCCCGGGAACCGGAGTCGCGGGCCCCCCGCACGTGGAGATGAAGCCCGTGACCTGGGCCGCGGCAGCCGCAGTCAGCGGAAGGAGTACGGAGACCCCGAGAAGGATCACGAGGAGGATCGCGAGCGCCTCGATACCGCGGCGGGCTCGGACAGGCATTCGAGGTTCTCCTCAGTTCACCCAGTCAATCCGACCCATCGTCGAACCGGTTGCGGGAGCCGGAGAATGCGGCGAATTGAGTAACGGTATATAAGTGTAATGGGAGACCTCTCGAACCTCGCGCATCGCGGAAAGTTCCATAGCGATCCGGGTCATCCGGCGCGCGTTGGCGTCTTCCGCGACCCTGGCCGTCGCGACGGCCGTGTTCTTCGTCACCTACGTGCTCATCTCGCTGCGGAACATCCGGCGTTTCCCGATCGAGCGACCCGCGGTCGCGATGCTCGGCGGGGCGCTCATGCTCGTCCTCGGCGTCCTGACGCCGGCCGATGCGCTTCTTGCAATCAACCTGGATGTCCTCCTGCTCCTGGTCGGCATGATGGTCCTCGTGGCCGGCCTGGACGTCTGCGGATTCTTCGACCTGGTCTCCTCGCGGATTGCCCTTCGAGCGAAGAGTCAGGCTTGGTTCCTCGCGTGGTTGATGATTGCGACGGCCGCTCTCTCCGCGCTCGTCCTGAACGACACGATCGCCCTGCTCGTGACTCCGGTCGTCGTGCGGAGCGCCCGGGCCCTGCGCGTCAATCCGGTGCCTTACCTGGTCGCGGTGGCGATCGCGGCGAACGTCGGGAGCGTCGCGACGGAGGTCGGCAACCCGCAGAACGCGTTCATCGCGATCCGGTCCGGCATTCCGTTCCTCACGTTCAGCGCCTACCTCCTCCCCATCACGATTGTGTGTCTGGCCGTCTCGATCGGTCTCGTCTGGCTGGTCTTCCGAAAGGACCTGGCGGCCCCGCTCGTCGCCGTCACTTCGATGCCGGTCGTCCCTCTCCAGCGGAGGGGCCTCGGCTTCACCCTCGGGGTCACGGTCGCGGTGTCGGGGGCGTTCCTGGCCTCCGGCACCCCGGACTGGCTTCCCCTCATCGCCCTCGCGGGCGGTTCCTTCGTCCTGTTCTTCCTTCCGTTCCTGACGAACTCGACGGCCCGCGCCCTGATCGCGAAAGTGGACTGGAGCATCATCCTCTTCTTCATCGGCCTCTTCGTCGTCCTCGGAGGGGTTCGGGCGTCCGGGCTCTCCGCGGCGATCCAGGGGGGATTCACGACCGCCCTCGGTGGACGTTCGGGCGGGCTGGTCTGGCTCGTCGGGCTATCGTCCCTCCTCTCGAATCTGATGAGCAACGTGCCTGCCGTGCTCCTTCTCGCCGAGGTCGTCCCGCAAGGGTCCACGCAGCTCTGGCTCGCCTTGGCCGCGAGCTCGACCCTCGCGGGAAACGCGACGATCTTGGGCGCCGCGTGCAACGTGATCGTCGTCCAGGCCGCGTCCCGCGATGGCGTCACAGTGACGATGAAGGATTTCATGAAGGCAGGTTTGCCGGTCACCGCCGCGACGCTATTCCTCTCGACGCTGTTGATCGCCCTCCTCGTGCCGGCGTGAGAACAAGACTTATGCCGCTCCGGACGTCTGACGTGGCCCAATGGGACGGGGCGTCGATTTCCCGGCCGAGCGGGTGCGCATGGTGGACCGGCTCGTCCGCTCGGGTTACCTCAAGGATGCGGGGGTTCGAGCCG
>VBMC01000018.1 GCA_005879015.1 Methanobacteriota archaeon | reverse complement strand
AATGGCGGGCGTGCAGCAGAATATTTCGTACAAACGAGAGCTGCGCGCCGGGGACATCCTCGCCATCCGATCCGGGATTCTCGAGATGCGAGAGAAGGTCATCCGGTTCTTTCATGAGATGAGGAATGAGGAGACCGATGAGATTTCCGCCGTCACGGTCCTGACCGCGGTTCATATGGATACGAAAACGCGCAAGTCGTCTCCATTTCCCAAAGAGATCCTCGCACGTGGACGGCAGATGATCGTCGAGTACGACCTGGGAATCTAGAGATTCGTCAGGTCGGAGACGAGACCCAAGAACGCTCATATACGTCTCTCCCGTGCCCGGAGCCAGAATCGGCGTCCGAATGGAGGGGGCCTCATTGCAATCCGTTCCTGGCGGATCCGACCGAGACGTTCTCTGGCAGGCGGCCAACGCCTTCCGGACGACCCAAGCCCTCTACGTGGTCGCGAAGCTGGGCATCGCCGACCTGCTCCGCGACGGACCGAAGACGAGCGAAGAGCTCGCCCAGCGGGCGAAGGCCCATCCGCGGTCCCTCTTCCGCCTCCTTCGTTACCTCGCCGGCCTCGGCTTCTTCACGCAAGACAAGTCGAACCGATTCGGCCTGACGCCGAAGAGCGAGCCGCTCCTGACCGACGCCCCGAATTCGATGCGGCCCATGGTGATTTTCCTCGGGGAGGACCAGTACCTTCCCACCGGCGAGCTCCTTCACACGGTACGGAGCGGCGAGACCTCCTTCGATCACCTGTACGGCATGGGCCATTTCGAGTACCTGGCCAAGCATCCGGAGGCGAGCGCGCGATTCAACGCCGCCATGGCCTCGGGCCTCCGCCAGTCGGAGAATCCCCTGGACCGCTACGACTTCTCCGGTCGGCGGGTCGTCGTGGACGTCGGCGGCGGGCGAGGCGACCAGATCGTGTTGATCCTCCGCGCGAATCCGACTGTGAAAGGGATCCTGTTCGACCTGCCCGCGGTGGCCGGCGACGCCCGCGCGTACCTGAAGGCGAGCGGGGTGGCGGACCGCTGCGAGCTCGTGACCGGGGACGCATTCCAGTCCATCCCGCGCGGCGGCGACGCGTACGTGATGTCCCGCGTCCTGCACGACTGGGCGGACGAGAAAGCGGCGGTCCTGGTCGCGAACTGCCGCAAGGCCATCCCGAAGGACGGGATCCTGCTCATCCGCGACAGCGTCCTCCCGGAAGGCGACACGCCTTCGCCCGCGAAGCAGATGGACATCACGATGCTCATCATGACGGGAGGCCACGAACGCTCCGAAGAGGAATGGCGCAGCCTGCTCGCCGCCTCGGGATTCTCTTTCGGGAAGGTCCGCCGCACGTCCAGCCCATTCGATCTGATCGAAGCACATCCGATCTGAACGACAGAGCCTCGTTGGGGTGTGGCGAACCCCGTGAGGTCCAAAGCTTTCAGATTTCGGATCAGTTCGCTCTTACCTCAGGCCCTTTGCGTGGTCACCGTAACGAATCGGAAAGTCGATCCCGACGTCCCCACGCCAACAATGGAATGGCGGGTATCTAACTAGGCCCGCTTAAGTCGTTCAATGATATCCCTTGACACCACCCGGAGCTTCGCTAGCCCATGCTCAGTCGGGTCTCTGGAATGCATCAGGGCATTCCTGATCGGCTCGAGTTCCCGGAGCTTCGTCGTAATCCATGGCTGATCCTGGAACACCGATGAGAAGGACTCATCCCAGTTGCGGCTGTACAGTATGATGTCATCATAGTCCGCGAAGTTCACGTACGAAAGGGGGTCATCAGGAGCTGAGACGTTCGGATATACGGCGTCAGACCTTTGCCGGTTCTTCTCCGCCCGGCTTCGCACGTTCGCAGGGACTCGGCTCGACCACCAATCATCGGAGGTCCGACCCAGTCTATCACGGACGCACGACCTTAATGCCCTCTCGAGGTTCGTAATTAACTGGATCGCCTCATCGCTGCTCTTCGGCAGCCGCTGCGCAAGGAATGCTGGAACTTCGTCGTTTGGAAGGGGACTCAGGGATACGACCTCATCCAAAACGGTAACCAAGGCTTTCGCTTTCGATTGAGGCGTGCTGAACCGACGGACCTTTCCTAGCTTCTTAACGAGCCGGTCGCTGTTGCCGCTTGACGTAAGGGACGGCGAGGGGATGGAGAGCGCCTTCAGCAGGGCCTCCGCCTCCAGGACCAACTGAGCCACGGACTCTTGCTGGGACTCCGCCCAAGCAAGCTTGGCATTTCGCGAGGCAGTCTTTCTACCCGCCCGGAAGGCGTTTCGCGCGGCTGCGCCTGCCGAACGTGAAGGAACCAAGACGTCGAGCCCATAGCTCCTCACGAAATGCGATGCAATCTTGCCAGCGACGCCTGCGGTCAATTCCGCACTTGGAGACGTTTCAGTCCTGGCAGGGGGAACGGCCCTGGCCGTCGCCTCCGCCCGGGATCGAAGGGCCATGAGTTTTGGTATCGCCTCGTTCGGCATGGAATTCCACCCGTGGCAGGATCCGCTGCCTCAACCATGCAGGCCCTGGGTATCAGCTTTGTCGTCGAGCAACGGAAGAACGGCACCACCTCGCACCAGATTGATCCGCGTTCTCAAGACATTTCCTGGTTCCACTGTCGCAACGAAACAGAAATATCGGTTCTTGATTGATGTTCCTCTGGCGGACCGAGATCATGACTAACTCGATTCGGATCCAACACTATGTGCCAAGGTTCTATCTCCAGAACTTCTCGAACAAGCAAAGAGATGCGTTTCTCGTTAATTGCTTCGACAAAACATCGCAGAAAATTTTCCGGGTCAATATTGAGAATGTGGCGGCTGAGAGCTACTTCTACGACACAGACAAGTACACCAATCAACTCGTGGAAAAGTCCCTCGGGAGGCACGAGTCGGAGTTCAATGCAGCCTACCAGAAGATGATGAAGGTCAAGAACTACCGCGCGTTGAAGAAGAAGGAGAGGACATCGCTTTTGTTCTTCATGTCCTCACAGGAAATTAGGACTCGCGAGATGAGAGAGAGCCTGAAGGACATGGTCCAACAGATTCACAAACGCCTGTTAAGGGAGCGTCTCTCGGACCATCTCCGGGAGCAAATTGAGGAAGCGGGGACCGACGCGGCAATCAAGGATTTGCATGTGAAAGTCCTCGTAGAAGACGTGCCCAAAATCGTTGCAATAATGGCGCAGATGAAATGGGTACTCATGCAGAACAGGACCAACATGCCGTTCTGGACTTCTGATCATCCGGTCAACCGTTTCAATCCGGTTGTCCACAAGCCTTACGGCAGCCTGGGGTTGGTCAAGACTGGCATCAACATTTACTTCCCCCTCAGCCCTAGCCTCGTGCTTTGCCTGTGCGATCCACTCTTCTATCGCATGCTTCCGGACAAGGTCGACGTGACGGATGAGGAGGAGGTGATCTTCCAGAACCATCTTCAGGTGAACTATTCGACGAGACATCTGTTCTCGCCGACCAACGATTTCGCGCTCGCCAAGAAGATGATTTCTGAGAGCCCAGACCTAGGCGATGTCACGAGAAAGCGGCACGACGTCACCTAGCTGTCCCTGAAAGGCAGATGCCTTGACCGCGCGACCTGGATTTGGGATCGGGCTACTCGTAACCACGGAACGCTTCGACCTCGAGATCCTCATCCGGGACGTTCAGCGCCCGAAGTAACCGCAGCGTTCCCACGACCATGCTGGGAGTACCGCTGACATAGTAAATCGGGTCGACCAGACCCCGCGCGACTTCATGGAGAAGTTCCCCATCAATCCGCCCGGTCCTGCCCCGCCATCCGCCGTCGGTGGTGCGCGTGAGAGTGTGGAGGACGCGGAAGTTGGGATTCTGCTTCTCCAGAGAATCGAGTTCGGGTCGATACACGATCTCGTCCTCGTTTCGGTTGCTGTACACGAGACGGATCGGGATGGGCAGCGTTTTGTCGGAGGCATACTCGGCCATGCCTTTGAGGGGCGTGATGCCGACGCCACCCGCCACGAGGACCGCGGGGCGCGTTTCGTGCAGCACGAAGTCCCCTATCGGGCCGAAGACGGCGACCTCGTCGCCGGGCTGCAACGCAGCGAACGCCTGCTTGTAAGCCGAGTTGGACACGCGGACCGCATACTCGAGATGTGGGCGAGTGGGACTCGTTGCGAGCGACATCGGGCGCGCGTCCATCCCTTCTTCAGTCTTCAGCTGGAGGAACGTAAACTGGGTGGGACGGAATGTGAAGGCCTTCGGTTTCTCGACTTCGATCGCGCGCGTCGTCGGTGTGAGTTGTCGCGAGGACACGACCCGGCCTTTGAAGGCTTTCGGGGGACCGTCCAAAGTGCCCAGACCTCCAATGCTCTTCGCGACCGGAACTCGACCGCGGTATTAGGTGACTCCGGCTGTGATGGAAGATTCACCGGGAGAGCGAGGCGACAATCTGGACATTCAACGGGTCAGGTGTCTTCGGCCTCAGTTCGCGCCCTTTGAACGATTGCAGGAGACGCAGAGTAGCTTGGCATTCTCAAGGGTCGTCGGACCGCCGCGACTCCAAGCGAATACATGGTCGGCTTCTGCTTGATCGACCCGGATTTGTGTTCCGCAAACCTCGCACTTGCCATTCGCTCGCCTGTACAAGGCAAGTTTCATTCCCCTGTCAAACTGGCGCTGAGGGTCCAGACTCGGCATGCCCGGCATGGATTCCAAGCAGGCGGAGAGCATACTCTCGAAGCGATGTCGGAGAGGGTCTCTCGACACCGTCGCACCGCTTCGAGCCATGGCATAGGACACGTATGGTTCACTAAAGACGGTGCGCAATTTTGAGAGAAAATCGAGGATGAAGTCGTCGAACTGCGAGCTACGCTCGCGAACAGCATAGTGCTGGAGTAGGTAGGACGCAACCGAGGTGATGGTCAAGAGATCGGGGTTTGTCTCGATGATGTGCGCATTCTTTTGGAGTGACCGTTCGAGGAACCGTAGGGCTGCGCGTACGCGATCTATGTCGCCAGATGGTACATCCACTTTTTCATGCTGGGCGTATAACGAACGGAGAAGCCGTGCCCCTAGCTGGGTAAAGTTCTGGTTCTGTAGACCCTTCATTTCCGCGGCTAGGGCTTGGGCCATTACGTAACGGTGGTTGAACCTGAACTGTGTCACCCCAGTCCGCTTCAAGAACGGTTCTTGCGCGAGCTCCAGGACGGCGTCCCTCATCCTGCCCCGCATCGCATGGAGTTTCTCGGCAACGTTTAGTGGCATGCCTTCCTGGAGGCGCAGAAAGATTTCCGTCACAACACCCTCGTCGTCTGAGGTGATGCGCACGAGATGGACGTGGCGGGCGAGGATCTTCGAATATTTGATTTTGTCTGGGAGCGAGCTAAAGGAGAGGCCGTCAAGATACGCGAGGTCTTGGTCCTCCGAGGCGAGCGAGAAATTGTCCGTCGTGAAATGGTCGAGCGACTTCAGTCTTTGCTGACCGTCGAGCACCTCGCTCTTGCCGTCGTTGCGGTCTCGCAGGATGAACGAGGAAATGCTGTAGCCCTTGATGAGCGAGTCAATCAAGAGGCGTTGTTTCTGTTCTTTCCACACTTCCGACCTCTGGTACTCTTCATTGATAAGCAACTTGCCGGTGCGCCACATCCCGAGAAGATTTTCGACATCCATGTACTCATGTCGCACCGTCAGTTTGTCCTGAGGTGTCGGCGCTGACGCGGCCATACCAAACTCGGAGGAGGGTCCCAATTCATAAATGCGCGCACAAGCTGTCATCTTGGCGTAATGCGTGTAGTTCCACGCGTACTGGCGGGCGATCCCTCGGCGCGTACTCTCACGCCCAACCTATTCCGCAGTTCCGCAGCCACATCGATCTGCATAGTCACAAAACCTGTGCCACCAGGGTTGACACTTGGATAGGCGCGAAAAGTCGTCGGCCATCTTCATGTGTTCGAAACCCTGAAGATCCTCCATGTGACGCGTCCACACGGCAATTAACCATGTATGGTCTATTCGCGGACGCGAATCAACCACATGTGGTCTATCCGTGTCTCAGCTCGTAAGCACCCTTAAGTGCGAGGGGATTGTCAGGAGGGACGAAGTGTTTTAAATGCCAAGCGAACTAGTTGGAACAAGCGTCATCTTTGTCAAAGTGGCGCCAACATACGTAGAGAGAACGTTGACGACCCTCCGGGCCAAGCCGAACGTGAGCAAGGCCGAGGCCGTCTTTGGGCGTCACGACATCGCCATCGCGGGCGGCTTCCGTAACACGGACGAGCTGCGCGCATTCGCGTCCGAGGTCCAATTGATGGACCACGTCACGGGGCTCCGGAGCTATCCGGCACTCTGGGATTGGACGTCGAGTAAGAAAGATGGTCACGCCAGCAACGCGTACCTCCTCATCCGGTCCACGGACACGCAGAAGACCATGAGCGCGTTGAAGAACGTCCCCGAGATCCAGGAGATCATCGGCACGACCGGAGATTCGGACATCGTGGCCCGCATCAGCGCGGACCCCCGCGAGAACCTCCTCGAGTCCGTCGTGAACAAGGTCCAGGGCATGCCCGGCGTGCTCTCGACTGAGACGCTCCCGGCGTTCTCGAAGTACTAGAACAATGTTTCATGGACGGGCCCAATCCGGTTCGTCCCTCTTTTTTCGTTCCCGCGTGAGTGATATCGGCATTTCTCGCCACCGACGATTTGCATTGATGGTTTTCGCGATCCTTGTTGAAGAAAGCATTGTCGAAGAATGTCGAAGAAGTAACTCTGCTCGTTAGACGGGAAGCCCCAGTTGGCAGTCAAAGAGTCCCGCCACGAGCACTAGTAATCAACCCACTGTTTCCGTCGTAAGCTTCAGCAGATGTCTCATGTCGAGTCGATCTGCGTCATGATACGAGGCCCATTGCTCAATGTTCCGATGAGCCAGAATTCCCGTTGTCCCGAATAACTTCTTCAGCGTTCTGCTGTTGACTATCTCGGGGTTCTGAACCTTCAGGGCCACCAATTCAAGGAGAGTACTCGCGGGAATGAATGTCAACGGGACGCCGTTCATAGGGCGCGGTTCGCCGGAAAAACCTGATGAAACGACCACACAGAAGACGTTGGTGTCGCCGCGACTCTGGGCCGCCTCGACGTACTCCCGTAGGGCGCGATGGTCAGCTGCCGACAGGGCATACCCTTCTGCTCGCTGCTTCACATCGTACACAAGGACGTAGTCAGCGTTCGAACTCCGAGCCTCGCCGTCTGGACCCGGACGCCCAGCACCACGCTTGTAACCGAGCTGGCGGGAAGTATTGTATCCCAGAAAGCGGAACGCAAGAAAAACGAGATCCTCGAATATGGTCGAGGGGTCCCGGCCTTCGACGTATTTCTCGCGATTGATTAAGCCGCGGGCGACAGATTCCAAGTCTTGGAACAACCATGGCAAGAGGGCTGTTGTTGGTCGGGGCGACCCGCCACCAGCAGTTGGTTTGCCAGCGATGGCAATCGAACCTTCCTCGACATGTGGGATTTCCTCCAGGGGGCCCGGATTACGCTGGAGCTCGGTTAGAATGACCGCGAAATCCTCGTCAGAAACAGGTCGACCGTGATTGGCAGGTCCTCCACCCATCGATTGAAGGTAGACAGAGATCTGCTTCTTATTCTTGACGAAACTCAAACTGTGGACGAGAGATTTGTAATTCGCAGACCCAAGCTCTAGAAGCTCCATTGCAACCTGATGCTTGTATCTTACCTTGTTCGCAGCCAATTCGTCGTACCATATCGGCACCTGTGCGGGGTACCAGTCCGACCCCAATCGGTAAACAGCCCGGAAATTGCCTGTTCCTTTTACATAGAAAACGATTTGGTCACCTTTGCGGACCTTCGCCCGGGCCTTGTCGCTGTACGTCGCCCACACGTTCTTCTTTGCCAGAACTGCCCAGTTGCCTTCGACGACAGGCCAAATCCAGTTGGTCGTCACGTGCCCCAAAAGGGCATTCTGCTCGCGGGACAAAAACGTTGCTTTGTCCGGTCACTGGGCCACGCTCCAGTGGAAGACGATCGGCCACAAGATCAAGTGAACAACGGGCGTTCGGAGATGCGTGGACCTGCAGCTTGACCACGGCTTGGCGGCAAAATACTCCAGTTCGTCTCAAGTTGCCCGCGTCTTGACCGAAAAGTGGGTGAGCGATCAGCTCTACTGTCCGGCCTGTGATAGCAATGTACTCTCACCAAATCCTGCAGGTACGAGAGTCGTGGACTTCCAATGCCACACCTGCCACGAAGGGTTTCAACTGAAAAGCCAGAGGCGCCCTTTCGGGGCGAAGGTGACGGATGCAGCGTACGAGCCGATGGCGGAACGAATTGAGCATGATGCAGCGCCGAATTTCGTGTTCCTACGTTATCAGACGGACCGATGGCGCGTTAGAGACGTATTCTTCGTCCCTCGCTACTTTCTCTCCCCCTCGATCATCGAACGGCGCCGAGCTCTGGGTCCGAAGGCCCGTCGAGCAGGTTGGGTAGGATGCAATATTCTCCTTTCTCGTCTTCCACTGGATGCAAGGATCCAGGCCGTGCGTGGCGAGATTCCCATTTCACCGGATGCTGTCCGAACATCCTGGTTGAGATTTGCATTCCTTGAGACCAAGGATGCTGAATCGCGGGGATGGACAGCCGATGTCCTAGCGTGTGTCCGCGAACTTCACCGAGAGTCTTTCGCTCTCGCCGATCTGTACTCTTTCGAGGGCCGTCTAGCGATTATGCACCCAATGAATCGCAACGTCCGACCGAAGCTCCGCCAGCAGCTGCAAGTTCTACGAGATCATGGAGTCCTTGAGTTCCTCGGCGGAGGCGAGTATCGGATCTTACTAAGCCTCAACGGGGATGAAAGTCCACAGCCATCGTGATGGTGTGGCTCTTTGTGGCGCTCAATCGATATGCTTCTTGACCAGTCCGTTTAGCTCGGATAGTCCTTCAGCGGCGCGCCCGACTCGGGCTAACAATGCGAGTCGCCGGAAAGAATCGGCCAATTTTCCCACATCCTTCTTGTTCAATTGGGCTGGATCCGGGACGAAGAGCTTGGAGAGATCACCTGGCTCTACCTTCAGAAGTCCGCCTGCATAGCCTCGCCCAATCGCAAGAAGCCGACGCAGGACGTGGTCGGAGTTTAGGATGGCCAAGAACGCCATCAGGTCTGGTTGGGACATTCTCCTGATCGGATGGATTCCAATAAGGTTGTTGAGGTACAACGCGTCTGATGTGTTATGGAGAAAGCGTGGTCTAGTTCTGGTCATGTAGGTGAACAAGATGGGTGCCGACTTTCGCCTTTCTAGTCGATACCATTTGGCGCGATGTGATGTCAGGTATCCGTCCGGAACCCCAGTTGCTGCTCCGAAATCTATGTATGATCTTATCGCGGGAATCGTTTCTTGTTCGGGCTGCAAATAGAAGAGGTGCGTCTTTTCCCCCGCAGATTCCGCGAGTTCGATATCTTCGGGGGATACCTCGTAGCCAACCTGCCTCAACCCTGGGACAAATCGTCGAACGGAATGATGAGGCAATCCAAGCTCTTCGACTGCATTGTATGAAAGTGTAAAGAAGGCATTGCACCCGGTCGCAATACCCCGCCGCACGTGAGCGATTGAGCCTAAAGGAGCCAGAACGGATTGACAAAGAGATTGCCTGGTGGCAAGGTTCGTCCAGTTTGCGGAAACAGCTAACTTCGTCTGGAGAGGTCGGAGAGCCCGCATCGTTCGATCGATTACAGAGCCTCGCAACATCTTTCGCAAATCTTGTGGCGAAGGAACCTGCGTGAGCTTTGCAATCAGGGATCTGTGGGCCTTAGGCGGACTTCTCTTCTCTATTAGTAGCAGTGAGATGCTAGTCATGACCCCCGGAAAGACCTCCAGCGTAGGATCCATAGCGAGCAAAGCCACTATGGTTGCGCGCTCTTTGAGGAAGTGTTTCATCGGCGCCGCATAGGACGCAGCAAACGTAGTAGAGGGGAGAATGAAGGCTAGTCTTCCACCGGGTCTAGCGTACTCGAAGGCCTTGCGAACGAAAAAGACGTGGAGGCCTGCGAGCCCAGATTTTCGAGATCCTGAGGCCCATCCTCCTTTTTCATTCAACAATCGACGGTACTCCGATGGGATTTCTTGCCATCGGACAAAGGGGGGGTTACAAATAACGCCGTCAAACCCGTTTGTGCCATCGATTGCGAACCCGTCAAGAAGGAAATCCCCCGCAAAGAGATGGGGCCTAGCGCCTCTTTGGCCTCGAAGGATTTTGGCTGCTGCTCGAGCCCGGCTAGGATTAATCTCGATCCCGTAGATTCTTGAGGCTCCGCGTCGAATGCCCAGCGAATCATACCTGCCGAGAACGCTTCTGAGAAGCGCCCCAGTACCCATTGCGGGATCAAGAACCCTATCGGAGCCCTTGCGAACGACCCAGCTAGCGAGTGCATGGCCAAGATCCTCTGGAGTCTGAAATTCCGGAAGCGAGAGACGGAACTCCATCGAGAAGAGGCGAGACCCCTCAGGTAATAAATCCTTCTCGCTGGATGGACGAAAATCTTGATGTAGCGAGGTGGGCCTACTAGGCGGAGAGTGGCCCGATTGGAACTGCAGTACATTCCCGTGAACAGAATTCGTCCGAACCCTCACCAGCCCCGAGAGGACTTCCCGAAAGAGGCGTTGGAAGAGCTTGCTTCGAGTATCAAGGAGCACGGTCTGGTCCAGCCGATAGTTGTAAGGAGAGAGAAGGACGGCTACATGATTGTGGCCGGTGAGAGACGGTGGCGGGCCTATCAACTCGCGAAGATAGACAAGGTACCTGCGGTCGTAAAGGACGTGGACGAAAAGGAGGTTCTGCTCGAATCGCTTCTTGAAAACATCAACAGAGAAAACCTGAAATGGTCCGAGCAAGAAAACGCAATTTGGGACTTGTGGGAAAGCGGAGCATTTCGAGATTATGAAGAGCTGGGGCGGAAGCTAGGCAAGAAGGTAAAGGACCAAGCCGGATTTGTGGAGCGTCAAATCGCAGCAAAACAGATTAGGGAGAAATACAAAGTTCCTGAGAGCGTGTCCACGCAGATTCTCACGGAGGTTGCGCGAATCCCGGACGAACAGACGCGTCGCCTCGTAATCCAGCGCGTCGTCTCCGAAAAACTCGGCGTACACGACATGCGAGATTTCATCCAGACAATTTCGAAGGCTCCGGAGTCATTGAAGAAAGCCGTCATTGAAAAACGCATAGACATTGAGGATGCTCGACCCTTGGTCGAACATGGGATTCCCGAGGAGATGGTCGATGAGACAGTCCAGGAATTGGAGACGCGCAAGAAGGAGTTCGATGAGATCCGCCAGATTGAGCGTGAAACGGATCTTGAGGTCGTTAGCGGTCGCCTGAAGGCGAAAGGAATCACTCGGGAGCGCGACAGAGACGAGCGTATTTTTCGACAGTTTGACGAAATTGCGGGGATCGTGAAGCTATGGCGGCCATTCCACCTGGACAGGATCAAGACCGATCGATACCGGAACCTGGCAGTGAAACGTATCGAAGAAATCGCCGAAGCCGCTTCCGATTTGGCGGCCACGCTCCGAAAGCTTAAGAAGTAGCATCTCGTACATGTAAATTCCTCTCATGGGGAGGAGTGATCGTGCCCAGGAAGCGTCGTCGAACGCCCCCTCTCTGGAAGTATAGACTTCGCAGATGGGTCCGTGCCAATTTCGCGCAGGCTCTCCTGGAGGCTGTTCGTGATTTCGAAGCTGGAAAGGTATCTCAACCTGAGTACGATCGCATCAAAGCGGGCCTACCTTTCAGGCTCCGCGATGCGATGACAGCCTGTGGCATGGACTTCAGCAATCGATATGACTACGCGAAGGCACAGGGATTCTTTGCGGACGAACGGAAACGCCTGGAAGACGCACTGGTGGTCTTCGTTCAGGACCCCAGGTATGCGGAAATGAAACGCCGCGGGGCATCGGAAGACGAGATATTCTACGCTTTCATGATCGGCGCTCTCGAACACAGTGTTTATCCGCTCTTCGCAGACCCGGACGATGACAACCGGTTCAAGGTGTTGGAGAGACCTGATTATCTTTACCTGGTCCAACTTCGAGCAAGCGCTATCGCCTCGGAAGTCGGTCGGCGCACCGATGAACTCAACGCTCTCGAACCCCATTTCGCCTTGAAGCCCGCGTTGCAGCGGCCTGCACTCCGCGATGGCGCGATGTTTCAGTTGCCGCCGCCGTCCCAACGAGAGTGTCCATACGGATGCGGACTCATGCTTACCGATAACCAGAGTCTCGTCCAACATATCGAGGCAAGTCACGCCGCGGGACGCGGTCCTTAAATGGACCTTCCAACCTGGCGTTTAGTTAAGTCGTGTGAAATGGAATCGGCGGATGGAGCCGCTAGTCGGTTCACCCGCTGACCGATTAGAGGTGTTAAGATGGACCCGCTGTCGCTGGTCCTTGTCGTAGCGGCCGCCGCGGCAGGCGTCTCCGCGGTCGTTTGGTACCGGAGACGGCAGGTAGCACGCGCCCGTACAAGATTGCGACAGGCCGAAACCGATCTCCGCGACATCGAGACCGCGCTCGAGACTTTCGTTCGTTCCGGCAATTACATCCCGGAGTCCATTCGGCGACCCCTCGGCACGAAGGTTGTGCAGATTGCAGAAGGTAGTCTGCCACCAATCGCCAAGGTTGTTCGCCGAGTACGAGACAGTGGGATGCGGCAGGAATCGGAGGTCGCTCTTTGCCACGGAAATGAGCTGCGGCGTATTCTCGAAAGTCACAACGATCAGTATGTCGAGCGGATGATGGCCGAGCATTCGAAGTTACTGGTTGACGATCTCAAAGCCGACGAGGCGCAACGTAAAGCAATCGTCCGGGACGATGCCCGCAACCTCGTGATTGCAGGGGCAGGTTCGGGGAAGACACGGACCGTCGTCGGCCGAATCCGATTCCTTCTGGAGCGCAATGTTCCCGCTATTGCCATCCTGGCCGTCACATTCACCGACAAAGCCACCGAGGAAATGCAGGATCGACTCAAGCAGACGGGAGTACCAATCGCCGATCGCGAAAAGGGCGGTGTCACCGTGTCAACCCTTCACTCGCTCGGCAAACGCGTCGTCCAAGCCTGATAGCTTCATCATGATATCTTGGAGAAGTGCGAGGTTCGGCTTGATTTGGAACCTGATCGTCAGCACGAATCAGTAGGCGTAGACGTCCTGAAAACCAAGTAGGTCCAATTGAACCCGGGTCGGGAGGTGGGCGAAACAGGCCGTAGCGAGATCCCAAAGCCCTTTGATTTCTAACTCCTTCCTAAGGGTTGAAAACAGAGGAAGAAGATAGACAACATCAAGGGCGGCGTATGTTAACTGTTCCTTGGAAAGCGTCCTCGAGAGCCAATTAGACAACTGTTGAGTCTTGTCAATTTCAACTCCGATGTAGTTCTTGAGCAGAGGCTTGAGGCTGTGTTCAGATCGGTTCCCCGGATCCAGCAACTTCGATGCAATTTTCGTGCAGGCAATTGATTCAGGGGACACTTGCCAATGATATGCCATGAACCTAAGGTCGAACATAGCATGATGAAAGACCTTCCGGACTGACGCTTCGGCCAAGAGAAGCTTGAGATTCCCAGGGATTGTCTTTCCGATCCTGACGATCATGACCGAAAGCGCGGGAGTGTAAAGCTGGCACGTAGCTATGCGGTCCTTTTTCCAATCGAGACCGGATGTTTCTAGGTCCAATGCAACGATTCCCGAGTTTAGTGCGCCCTTAAGATAGTCGTAAGGGAGGTCTCCCTTCGCTACCTCAATCTCTGGAAACGATTCAACTTTCATGAAGCTTCCTTCATTTCGTTTTTCCGTGCAAGTCCTCCAGCCCTTACTAGCGCATCGAAGTCTTGTCGAACAAACTCAAAGAGGCTTCCGCCTTCCTCGCAAATGATCGCAGGGACAGGATCTCTTGCTCTTCTGTGCGTGTAAAGAGCGACGATCGCAATGGTATCAAAGCGATAGTAACTGAATTGTTGGGTCCCCTGAAAAAACCATAGATCGATTTCAGCGCCATCTCGCCCCGCGAGCGTGCGTAACTCCTTGAATGTTTCCACAGCATCCCTGACGTATTTTGCAAGTTCGCTGGTGGTGTATTCGAACCTCCGCGCTAACTCGCCAACGGTTAGAGGGTCATCCGGGTCAGGAAGAACTACGCGAATTCTAGCTCCTTTCTTCCGTGCGAGGCGTTGGAGTTCTTCGAGGTGGGTGGCGCGCCACGTACGCCCGTAAGCAAACAAGATGTCAAGTTCTTTGACCTTCGGGAAGTACGATTGCCAATTGATTCCGGTGTGGAATGAAGGCACAATCTTCTGCAACCCGGCTGACCTTATGTCGTCGGAGAGTTGGACCTTCGCGAGCACTTCGTCTAGAAAGGCCCGTCTACCCCAAAATTCCCACAGGAAAGTGAGGACCGCGCTTGCTGACAAGAAACTGCCCACATCGCGGACGACCGATTGCGCTGCAGTGTTGTTGTTCCACTGGAAAGAGGCCGAAATCCATAGCAAGATCAATCCGGAGACGGCCAGTCCCAGTGCGGCCACCACCATTCGGAGGTTGGCCCTCTCGCGTAGAACCTTGAGAGACCCCTCCAGACTTCTTCCCTCCATCTTGGAGGAATGCAAAACCAGTATTTAGTCCGCCGGCCGGGCTTGTGAATATGGAGCTAGATGCCTTATCATGGTCTAGCAGGTCCAACGTTCCGTTATGGCGCAATCACGACTCATCGAATCCTCGGATAAGGAAAGCGCGGGCAAGTGTCCCCGCCGATTCCCTCTTTGGCAACTCTCCAGACTGAGAATGGCGACGCTCGATTTATGAAGCGGACCAGGGAGTGACCATGGGCTTCACACCTGATGCCGCCTTTCTCCTTGGACAATCTCGTAGGAAAGGTAGCTGATGACTTACGAAACCGTTTCGAGATCGCCGCCGAGCAATTGCGCCACCCGGGCGAGAAGGGCAGGTCCAGAGAGGACGTCGTTCGCGGTTTCATTAGCCAATACATTCCCGCGCGATTTTCCCTTGGGAGCGGAATCGTGGTGGACACCGGCAGGGAGGAATCCGCCCAGAGCGACCTTGTCATCTATGATCAGTTTGTCGCCCGACCATTTCGGATTTCCGAAGGAGTTGAGCTCTTCCCTGTCGAGGGCGTGTGTGCGGTAGGTGAGGTGAAATCCACTCTTGACTCAAGGAACCTCAAGGATGCTTTGAAGAAAATCGCCAGAGCCAAAGCGCTCGACAAGACAAGCGGCGGAGAGAACAGGATGTATGTTGGCGGTGGGCACATGGGTCGGATGCTGTCGCGAAGAAATTTCTTCGATCAGGTTTTCGGATTTGTCTTTGGGTTTCGCGGTCCCAAATTGACCACGTTGATGAACACGTTGCATGAATTCAACCAGGGAGTCGACAGGGATAGGTGGGTCAACATCATCTGCATTCTTGATCGAGGACTAGTCGCCTACGCAAATGGGAGGAACGATCTGCTAGTAGAACCAAGGAAAGCACGGCGAATCACGACCCTCGAAACGAGGGAGCGCTCGTTGCTCATCTTCCTGCAGGAGCTCTTCTATTTTCTCCAAGTATCACACTCCGCAGAGCCGAATCTCTCCTTCTATGGGTGGACAGGCTCGGTCGACGGGTCTGACATCAAACTTTGAATAGCCCGAGCTGGACGGACAAGTTGGATAATGCATTGCTACGTGACAAAGAATTACCAAACGAAGGACATCAGGTGACATTGCTTATGGATCGTCACACACCGTGCCCGCGGAATCCCTGCGTCGGGCGAAGCCTCATCGGGGACTAGAGACTAAGCCTTGAGGAACATGGAGCCGATCATCGCGGGCCGGGACCTCCGGAAATCCTGGGGTGCCACGCTCGTCCTCGAGCACGCCGACTTCCTCCTCCAGGCGGGGGACAAGGTCGCCCTCGTCGGCCCGAACGGCTCGGGGAAGAGCACCCTGTTCCGGCTCCTCGCGGGCGAGACGACCCCGGACCTGGGGGACCTCGTGCTCAAGCCCGGGCTCCGGTACGGCTACCTCCCGCAGGTCCCGAACGTCCCGCCGGAGACCGTCGTGCGGGACGTCCTCTCCGCCCCGAGCCCGGAGGCGCAGCGGATCGAGGCGGAGCTCGCCGGCCTCGAGGCGTGGATGGCCCGCCCGGACGCCTGGGACGCCGCCGACGCGAGCGCGCGCATGGCCCGCTACGAATCCCTCCACGTCGCGCGGGGCGCCGCCCGCAGCCAGAGCGTGATCGTCAACGACCCAATCCTCAATGACCTGGGCGTCGGCGAGGAGCTGCTCGACCAGCGATTCGGCTCCCTCTCCGGCGGCGAGAAGTCCAAGGTCCTCACCGCGCGCGCCCTCGCGAACGCGAAGGAGAAGGACGTCCTGCTCCTCGACGAGCCGACGAATCACATGGATGTCGACACGATCGAGACGATCGAGGGGTTCCTCCAGGAGATCGACGCCGCCGTCCTCCTGGCGAGCCACGACAAGTTCCTCCTCGACGCGATCGCGGACAAGGTGATCGAGATCGACCGCCTCCGCACCCTCGAGTACGTCGGCAATTACACCGACTACCGGGTGCAGCGCGACGCGATCGCGCGGGCCCGGGAGGCCCAGCGCCACCGGCACCAGGCGGAACTGAAGCGCCAGCTCGCGATCATCGAGGCGTTCAAGTCCCGCAAGGTGTACGAGCAGGTGCTCTCACGCAAGCTGCGGGTCGAACAGATGCGGCGCGAGACGCCGGAGCCCCCGCCGACGGCCCCGCGCGCCTTCCGCCTCTCCTTCCGCACGGGCGCCTCGGGTCCGGGGGTCGTTCGCCTCGAGGGCGTCGCGAAGTCCCACGGCGGCCGCCTCCTCTTCGCGGACGTCGACCTCGAGCTGGCGAAGGGGGACAAGGTCGGCCTCGTCGGTCCGAACGGCGCCGGGAAGACGACCCTCCTCGAGGTTCTGATCGGACGCCAGGAGGCGGACGCGGGATCCGTGTTCCGGGGCAAGAACCTGAAGATCGGGTATTTCGCCCAGGAGGCGGAGGAGCTCGACTTCTCCCGCACCCTCCTCGAGGAGATCAGCAGCGTGCGGAATCCGCCGCCGTCGCAGGCGTGGGCGAGAGGCCTCCTCGGTCGCTTCTGGTTCCGCGGGGACGCGGTCCACAGCCGCGTCGGCCAGCTCAGCGGCGGAGAGCGCGCGCGCCTCGCCCTCGCGAAGTTCATCGCCCAGGACTACGACCTCCTCGTCCTCGACGAGCCGACGAACCACCTCGACATCGAGAGCCAGGAGATCGTGGCCGCCGCCCTGCGGACGTACCCGGGCATGGTGCTCGTCGTGAGCCACAACCGCTCCTTCCTGAACGAGGTGGCGAACAAGATCGCGGTCATCGCGCACCGGCGCCTCGCCGTGTTCCAGGGGACCTTCAGGGATTCGTGGGCCGCGGCGAAGATGGCGGAGTTCATGGCGGTGCAGCAGAAGCCTCGATACCGCGTCCTGCGCGTGGTCAAGGACTGGGAGACCGGGAACACATTCCGGAATGGCGATGTGATTGCGCTCGGGGGAGCCGAGACCCAAGCGTTCCTCCGCCTGCTGCGGTGGGCGGAGGCGAACGGCCGTGTGGAGCGCATCGAGGCGTAGGTGTCCGGCCGAACCCTCGATCGGCCTGCCAACCACGACCACATTGTGGCCAGGGAAAGGGCGTTTCACCCTTTTCGTTCCGGAAGGCTTCGCAGGCGTTTCAGAAGTCGTTCCCTCCCGTCGGGGACGAACAGGAAATAGAGGAGCGCCATCCGAAAGAGGCTCGTCGTTTTCATACCCCCTATCTGCAGAACCGAGCCCAGTTCGGGAAAGCAATCGAAGAACAGATTGTGAGCGAGTTCCTCATGGCCCATGGTTTTGATGGTCTTCAAGAGCGATTTCATTTCCTGCTCAGACATCGTCCAACGTCTGGCTTTCCGAGGCATGGCAATCCCAGGACTTTGGAACGAGGTGCGCGCTTAAAAGCCACGACCGCGTCGAAGACCTAGGACACAGCCAAGTGTCAACAATCAAGTCGCGTTCTGATGCGAATGCCACCCAGAAGGTCCGCTGCGAACCGAGCGAGGGAGGCTATTTAGGCGGGCTGACGGTTCTTCAGCGGACTCGTTAGAGGTGTTGAGATCGACCCGCTGTCGCTGGTCCTTGTCGTGGCGGCCGTCGCGGCAGGCGTTGCCGGAGTCGTTTGGTATCGGCGACGGCAGGTCGCACGCGCCCGTATCGGATTGCGACAGGCCGAATCCGATCTCCGCGAAATAGAGAACGCTCTCGATACTTTCGTTCGTTCCGGCAATTACATCCCGGAGTCGGTTCGGCGACCCCTCGGCGCGAAGGTTGTCCAGATTGCAGAGGGCAGTCTGCCACCAATCGCCAAGGTTGTGCGCCGGGCACGAGACGGTGGGATGCGGCAGGAATCGGAGGTCGCTCTTCGCCACGGGAACGAGCTGCGGCGCGTTCTCGAGAATCACAACGACCAGTACGTCAAGCGGGTGATAGCCGACCATTCGAAGTTACTGGTTGACGTCCTCAGAGCTGACGAGGCACAACGAAACGCAATCGTCCGTTCCTCCTACCGCCATCTTGGCCGTCACGTTTACGAACAAGGCAACCGAGGAAATGCAGGATCGCCTGAGGCAGATGGGAGTAACGATCGCGGATCGCGAGAAGGCGGGCGTAACCGTCTCAACTCTCCACTCACTCGGCAAGCGTGTCGTCCAAGCCATCGTAACTGGGCCGATTAGCGTCGCCGATGACCGGTGGACGGATTCCCTGGTGGCAGCGGTTCTGCGCGAGGCAAGGACGGGTCAGGACCCGCACCTCGCTGAGCTATACCTTCACGCAATTCTCAACTTCCATCGAAACGAAGACGAGACGGCACCCGCAATCGGCGGGGACAAGAGGTATCGAACCCTGCGAGGGGAGCATGTCCGGTCGGTGGGCGAACGGATAATCGCGGACTTCCTTTTCTTCAACCATGTCGACTACAAGTATGAGGCCAAGGCGTCCTGGGCTAGCGTCGCCGGGGGACGAGGCGCCTATCACCCCGACTTCGCTCTTCCCGAAAGCGGGGTCTCCATCGAATATTGGGGAGTCAACCGAGCCGGCGAGGTGCCAGCGGGATGGACGACTTCAACCGCTGAGTACAAGCAAGGCATGGCGTGGAAACGAGCTCAATTCCACCGCGAAGGAAAGACGCTCATCGAATTCTACGATTATGAGCGAACAGAGGGGACGCTGGAGGCTGCACTTCGAGAGCGGTTGACTCGTAGCAGTATCACCTTGCGGCCCATGACATTCGAAGAGGTTGGGAAGTCTTTCGGGGATCTGAAGTACATCGGTAGCTCGATT